>CALVEW010000107.1 GCA_944326645.1 Candidatus Gastranaerophilales bacterium | reverse complement strand
GATTTATTAGCTGTTTCTGTTGCTAATGAAAAATATGCTGAGGCTATTCCTTCGATTGCTTCAGTTTTATATTTATCAGAAACTTCTGAATAATACTTAATTGCATCTTCATACTGACCTGAAGATAAAATCATATCAGCAAGATTTAATTTTACTGTATCATTATCAGGAATAACAGAATAACAAGTTTTTAATTCTTCAATAGCCGCAGATAAATCACCTCTTGATTCATACACTCCGGCTAAATTTATATAAGCCTCAGCATTTTCAGGCATTAAAAATATTGATTTTTTAAATGCAGTAATTGCTGCAGCTTCATTACCTTGTTTTCTATAAACTTCACCTAATAAATTATAAGCATAAGTTGACTTTGGAGATAAATCTAATGATTTATTTGTATAATACAAAGCTTTTTGTAAATCATCCTTCTTGTATGCAACTTGTGCCAAATGGTAATATAAAGTTGCAGATGTAGGATTTAAAGTCATTGCTTTTTTATAATAACTTTCGGCCTTATCTAATTCATTTGTTATATAATAAACCGAACCTAAATTATCCAAAGCAGTTGAATAATGCTGATTAACTTGTAATGCTTTTTCAAAATTAACTTGAGCCTGATACAAATCACCTCGTTTTAATTCTGCAACCCCTAAAGCATTATATACTTTTGCATTCTTTGGATTGATTTTTAAAGAATAATTTAATTGATTAATTGCTAATTGTATCAATGTATCATTTTTTGCTCTAAAACGCATATTTGAGGTGTCAATTCTTTTTAAATAAACAGCAGCCTGAGCATAGTAATAATCAGCATATTTTAATGAAGATTTTTTTATTGAATCCAATATATCTTGGGCTAAATCCAATTTATCTTGCTGAGTTAAAGAAATAGCTGATGCTATTTTGAACTGAACTTCACTAGGATTTTCTAATACGGATTGATAAATTAAACTATCAGCTCCTCTATAATCATTATTTTCAATACATTTATTAATATCAGATAATTTCTTGTCAATCGGAGAAACTTTATTAGCAGGAGCTGCTAATGATATATTTGCAGTTAATAATAATGCTAAAATAGATAATGATACATTCTTTAATTTCATATTAAACCTCAATCAACTACCAACTACATTAAAGTTATTGTATAATATTCAAGTACAAATTGCAATAAATTATACATAGGAGATTTATGCAAAAACAGTATCTTGAAGACTTTAAAACATATCTTTCTTTTGAAAAGAATTACTCTGAACATACAGTCAAAGGCTATGCTTCTGATATTTTAAGTTTTCTTATTTGGCTTAATGCTGATTGCTTAAATGTTGATATCAATAAACTTAGAGAATACCAACATTTTATACAAAGATTCAACTATAAAAAAACTACAATTTTACGAAAAATTGCATCTATTAGAGGATTTTATAAGTATTTATACAAAGAACGATATATTGATAGTAACCCTGCTGATTCCTTAATTGCACCTAAAAGAGGGAAATCACTTCCTAAATTTTTGACAGATGATGAAATGGAAAGAATCCTTGATAATGTTGACATATCAACACCTGCCGGCTTCCGCAATAAAGCAATCCTTGAATTATTATGGGCAACAGGCATGAGAGTTTCAGAACTAAGCGGACTTAATTTTGGAGACTTAGAATTAGACAACAATGAAATTAAAGTTTTTGGGAAAGGTGCAAAAGAAAGAATTGTTTTAGTCTCAAACAGAGCAAAAAAATATCTTGAACAATATATAAATACTGCAAGACCTCTAGTAATAGGAGTTAATGGGATTAAAACAGATAAAGGAGATTCTAGCCCTGTATTTATAAATAACACAGGATATAGGTTACAAACAAAAACAATTAGAAATGTTATAAATCAGGTTGTTAAAAAAATTCAATTACCTAAACATGTAACACCACACATGTTTAGACATAGTTTTGCAACAAGATTAATTGAAAATGGAGCAGATTTAAGGGTTGTTCAAGAACTTCTTGGGCATGCAAGTATATCCAATACCCAAATATACACGCATATTTCTACACAACATCTTAAAGATGTTTATAACAATACTCACCCACACGCATAAAAAAAAGAGCCGAAGCTCTTTTTTTTTTACTTACCTTTTCTCTTGTAGAAATCTTCAATGAAACCTGTATTAAATTTCCCGCTTATAAATACCTCATCTTCAACAATTTCTTGGTGGAAAGGTATTGTTGTTTTAATACCTGTAACAACATATTCTTTTAATGCTTGATACATTCTACGTCTTGCATCATTTCTTGTTTCACCCCAACAAATCAATTTACCAATCATTGAATCATAATAAGGAGGGATAGAATATCCAGGATATACATGAGAATCAACTCTTATACCAAAACCTCCTGGTGCAAAATAACCATCAATTTTACCCGGGCATGGCATAAAATCTTTTTCTGAATCTTCAGCATTTATACGACATTCTATAGCATGTCCTCTTAACTGAACATCATCCTGAGTGTAACCTAATTTTTCACCTGATGCTACAAGAATTTGCTCTCTTACAATATCAATTCTTGAAATCATTTCCGTAACACAATGTTCTACCTGAACACGTGTATTCATTTCCATAAAATACCATTTTCCATCATGGTCAAGTAAGAATTCACAAGTACCAGCACCTTCATAATTAATAGCTTTTGCAGCTCTAACTGCTGCTGCACCCATTTCAGCTCTAGTTTTTTCATCAATAGCAGGAGAAGGTGCCTCTTCTAATAACTTCTGATGACGTCTTTGTATTGAACAATCTCTTTCTCCTAAGTGAATTACATTACCATATTGGTCTGCTAAAATTTGAACTTCAATATGTCTTGGATTTTCAAGATATTTTTCAGCATAAACATCAGGATTTCCAAAGAAATTTTGGGCTTCTGATTGGCAAAGATTTAGATTAACTTCAACATCTGCATCTTCACGACAAATTCTCATACCTTTACCGCCACCACCGGCAGTTGCTTTTAATATAATCGGGTACCCAACTCTGTTAGCAAAGGCTTGAACTTCTTCAACAGTCTTTACAATTCCTGTTCCAGGAGTTACTGGAACGTTATTTTCTATCATTGTCTTTCTTGCAGTAGCTTTATCACCCATTTTACGCATTGCTTCTGCTGTAGGACCTATAAACTTTATTCCGTGTTGATCACAAATATCAACAAAATCTGCTCTTTCTGACATGAAACCATATCCAGGGTGTATTGCATCTGCACCTGTCATTATTGCGGTTGACATTATTGCAGGAATACTTAAATAACTTTTATTACTTGGAGCAGGACCTATACAGTATGCATCTGTTGCCAATCTTACATGAAGAGAATCTGCATCTGCTTCTGAATAGATTGCAACTGTTGGAATCCCTAACTCTCTACAAGCTCTTATTACTCTTACAGCGATTTCGCCTCTATTTGCTACCAATACCTTTTTAAACATAACTATCTTTCTTCCCAAATTAATATATAAAAGAGGCTGATACAACAGCCTCTTTTCTTAAATACTTTTCTATTCTACATACATTAATGGTTGACCGTATTCTACAGGTTGACCATCTTTAACACAAATTTCTGTAATTGTACCTGAAAATTCTGATTCAATTTCATTCATCAATTTCATTGCTTCTACAATACAAACAACATCACCTTGAGAAATTGTTTTTCCAACTTCAACAAATGCTGCTGCATCTGGAGATGGTGCTGCATAGAATGTTCCTACCATTGGAGAAGTTATTGCTTTTCCTTTATGAGCAGGTTCAGATGGCTTTGCAGCTTCTGTTACAGAAGGAGTAACAGGTGATGCTGATACTGCAGGAGCTGCATACGCAGGAGCAACAGGTGCCGCTGATACAGCTACCTCAGGTAAATCTTTTCTAATTGTTATTGCTTGTTCACCATCTTCTAGTGAAATTTCTGTTAATTCATTTTCTGCAACTATTTTTGCTATTTTTTCTATATAATCTACATCAAATTTCATCATATTTCCTTCTCTCATTACTAGCAACGATCTAAATATTCGTTTGTTCTAGTATCTACTCTTATTACGTCACCATTTGCGATAAAGAATGGAACGTTTACTACTGCACCTGTTTCTAATGTTGCTGGTTTAGTTCCACCTTGTGATGTATTTCCTTTTTCTGATGGTGGTGTATCTACTACTTCTAACTCTACGTGAGCTGGAATATCTACACCGATTACTTTTCCATCATGCATTAAAACTTGTACATTCATATTTTCTTTTAAGTACTTAATACTGTCACCTATTTGTGCATCTGTTAATTGAGTTTGTTCAAAAGATTCGTTATCCATCATAACGTAATCTTTACCTTCTTTATATAAATATTGCATTTCACGTCTGTCTAAAGTAGCCTTTGCAACTTTTTCACCAGCTCTAAATGTTTTTTCAACTACTTGTCCTGTTTCAACATTTTTTAATTTTGAACGAACAAATGCTGCACCTTTACCTGGTTTTACGTGTAAAAATTCAACTACAGACCATAGTCCGTTATCTAATTGTAATGTTAAACCTGTTTTGAAATCGTTTACAGAAATCATAAAAACTCCTTTAATATATGTCTATACTTTTTCTTGATAATAACATAAACTTACTTATTTTCAAAATATAAATGTAAATTATTATTTATTAAATAGCAAAAATTTACATTTATTGGTTTTATTAATAGCAAAAGGTTAGGAAAATATGTCTGAATTACAAACTGGGAATAACTTAATTACACAAACTATTAATAGTAATAATATAAAACAGAATGATAAAACCAAACAAGAAATTATCAAACCTGAATTAGCTACATCTCAAATTAAAAATGATTCATTTGAAAAATCGCAAAAAAAAATTATAACACCCAAAGAGCCGAATAAAACTATGAAAATATTTAATGGTGTTTTATCTACGGTTTTATTTCTTGGTATATTTTTCTTACCTGATTTAATTATGGCTAGATTTAATAAAAAAAGCCAAGGCATATTAGATAAATATAAAAAATTTAAACCTGTTAGTGGCGATGTTGTAGATAGTCAAAAACAAAGTATTTTGAGAACTGGAAATATTAAAATTACGCTTGAAAAAGTTAAAAATAATTTTAAATATAATGAAATAATTATTGGCAACAAACAAGGTAATATAATTCAACGCATTCTTATTAAAAAAGAAGAAATGCCTAATGGCAAATACATTACAAGATTAGTTAAATCTTACAAAGGTAATGATTTGATTAATACTGATAAAATAAACAAAAATGAAGCAAAATATTTATTTAAAGAATATAAAATAACTAAAATAGCTCAAAAAGAATACAATATTTCTGTAAAAAAACAAAATGAAAAAGCAATTATATCAAAACTTTTCACGACTAATAACGGAGAACCTGTTTTGAAAATTAAAGAAAACAATAATCAAAAAGAAAATATTGCTTTCTTATATGATCACAACAGATGCATTGGTACAGATTCTCAAATTATCGACAAGAAAAACAACACTAATCCATATAATATTCTTAATATACCTGCAGCAAATATTAGAAATTTTAAATATAACCTTACACAAGATGGTGAACAATATAATTCAAATTTCCTTGATAAATTACTTAAGAATTTTTAGTTAATTAATTTTTATGGACGTATAATAAATATTTTTTACCACTTTTTATTAAGTTAAAATTATTTTTTACATATAAATTATTAGGTGTTTTTTCCATATTTTTAATTTTTACGATTAGCATTGAATTAGAATTTTTTGCAACTGCTTCTTGCAAATCATTAATATTATCTTCTAATATCAAATCAGCATAATCCTTTTTATAATTTAAGAATATTGACGGTTTAATTGGCATATTATATGTAATTAAATGATATTTTGAATTTTGAGCCAATTTGGAATACTCAACTAATTCACTCATCCCACCAGTATAAACTACTGTTTTCAATGCAATAATAGCTCCTACTAATGCAACTAAAGAAATACTTATAGGGATTGTTAACCATTTTTTATCTTTTTCTAAGATATATTCCGCAACCATAAATGATGCAGCAGGTACACAAGGCAAGACATAAGTAGGCAATTTACCGCTTGCTACACT
>CALVEW010000106.1 GCA_944326645.1 Candidatus Gastranaerophilales bacterium | reverse complement strand
CAAGAGATTTTGCAAGTTCAGTTTTACCTACCCCTGTTGGTCCTAAGAATAAGAATGTACCAATTGGTCGTTTAGGGTCTTTTAGCCCTGAACGAGCACGTCTTATAGAATCTGAAACAATTTCAACGGCTTCATCTTGACCAATTAATCTCTTATGTAAGAAATCTTCCATTCTTAGAAGTTTTTCCATTTCACTTTCAACAAGCTTATTAACAGGAATACCTGTCCATTTACTTACAACTTCTGCAATATCATCATCATCTACTTCTTCTTTTAGTAAACAATGATCCTTTTTAGGACAAGACTCTTTATGTTGAATAGCATCTAATTCTTTTTCTAATTTTAAAAGTTTACCATATTTTAATTCAGCAGCAGTTTGTAAATCTGTATTTCTTTCTGCTTCTGCAATTTGCGTTTTAACTTGGTTTATTTCATCTTTTATTGCAGCTTCACCGGTAATAGATGCTTTTTCAAGCTCCCATTGAGATTTTAAAGTATCAACCTTTGAAGATAAATCATTAATTTCCTTTGTTAATTTATCAATTTTTTCTAAAGATTCTTGGCTATCTTCTTTTTTCAATGCTTCACGTTCAATTTCAAGCTGCATTTTTTGTCTTAACATCATATCAATTTCTTCAGGCATTGAATCTATTTCCATTCTTAAAGAAGATGCTGCTTCATCAATTAAATCAATAGCTTTATCAGGTAAAAATCTATCTGTAATATATCTATCAGATAATTTAGCAGCTTGTACTAAAGCACTATCTAGAATTCTTACCCCATGGTGAACTTCATATTTTTCTTTCAAACCTCTTAAAATACTTATAGTATCTTCAACAGAAGGTTCTTCAAGTAAAATTGGTTGGAAACGACGTTCAAACGCAGGGTCTTTTTCGATATACTTACGATATTCATTTAATGTTGTAGCACCAATAGTTCTTAGAACACCTCTTGCCAACATTGGCTTCAATAAGTTACCTGCATCCATAGCACCATCTGTTGCACCTGCACCAATTATTGTATGTATTTCATCAATAAATAGTACAATTTCGCCATTTGAATCTTCCACTTGCTTTAAAACAGCTTTCAAACGTTCTTCAAACTCACCTCTAAATTTAGCCCCTGCAACTAATGCACCTAAATCCAAAGCACATAATTTAACTTTTTTCAAAGATTCAGGAACATCTCCTCTTATAATACGTTGAGCCAAACCTTCAGCAACAGCTGTTTTACCAACACCCGGTTCCCCGATTAATACAGGGTTATTTTTTGTTCTTCTATTTAAGACCTGTATTATACGTCTTATTTCTTCATCACGACCTATAACAGGATCTAGCTTACCTTTTCTTGCAAGCTCTGTTAAATCTGTTGAATATTTTTCAAGAGCTTTCATATTTTCATCAGCATTTTTATTATCCACAGTTTTTTTACCTCTAATCTTTTTCATTACGTTTAAAACACTATTTGTTGATACTCTATTTTTCAATAATAATTCCTGAATTGCAGAGTTATCTAATTTAGTCATTGCAAGAAGAATCATCTCAATTCCAACAAATTCATCTTTAAATTCAACTGATGTATCTTGCGCAATAGAAAGTAATTTTTCACTATCAGGTGCTAAGAAAATTTGTTGAGTATTTGATATCTCAGATATTGTAGGGAAGGATTTTACTCTTGCAACAATACCATTTATAAATTCTTGGTTCAAAAGTTTTAATTCCATAAGGTAATCACGTATAATACCTTTATCCTCTATCATCGCAAGCATAATATGTTCAGGTTGTATTTGAGAGTTTTTATATTCATTCATCTTAACACCTGATGCGTATAAAATTTCTTGCGAATAATTTGTAAATTTTTCAAAATTAATCATATCTTTGCTCCATTCACACTATACATATTAATTTAATTTTTGTAAATATTAACAAAAATTAATGTTTAATTAATAATTAGCAATTAAAATTTTCAGGAGTTTTATACTAAAAGTAATTCAATGGTATTGCTAAAAAAACTTCTTATGATATTATAATTGAGAAGTGATAAGGAATATTTATGAATAAATTTTACCTAACAACTGAACATCGTCATCATCATATAATCCCGAAGGGACTATAAGATTTTGATATGATTCAGTTTCTTGTAAAATAGCCCCTTCGGGAAAATTGATTGAAGGTTAGCTAGTTTACATAGGAGATTATAATAAATGTCACTTTTAATAAATGCAATTTCAGCAGTTGGAAATAATAGTAGTGTGTATCCTTTAATCGTAAGAGATTGTGGAATTGAAGGCCCTGTTAAAATAGTTCAAAACTATAACCAAACAGCAAAAGATTCCAAAAGAATGGCTATGCATTGCGCCAGAGAAAAAACAATTGATGAATATGCTACATCTGCTGTTTGGATTGGAGGAGTTCCTTTAGTCGAAAAAATTGCAAATAAAATTATCAAGAAAAAAACAGGGCTTAACGGTAATGTTAATCTTAAATTATTAGAAAAGACAAAAGATGGCAAAGCTTATAAAAATGCTCAAAATATTGAAGCAAATATTAAAAAATTTGCAAAATTAGCACCTGAAGCCGTTCAGGATTTAATCAATGTAAGAAACAATGCAGATAAATATAAAAAGATTTCTAATAAAAAATATTCTGCTGCTTTATTATTACCAATGATAGTAATGGGATACATCATCCCTAAATCAAACTTTGCGTTAACAAACTATTTAATAGAAAGAGATATAAAAAACGGGAAGCTTAAATCAAAAGGATTACAAAAAGAACCAAAAGCAATACCAAATAAAAAACCTGAGAGCAAAAACTTTAAATCATTGAATTCTTTTAAACAACAACCAAGTGTAAGCTTTAAAGGATTAGGTTCAACAATAGCAACACTTAGCCACACAGACAAAATGGCTATTACAGATGGCGGATTAGCAGTTGGAAGAGTTGGAACAGCAAGAGGTCGCAACGAAAAAATAGAAACAGGTTTTCGTTCACTAGGAATGTTGGTTCTTAATTTTGTCACACCTAAATATATCGAAAAAGGACTAGACAAAGCAACAAAAGCAATCTTTGGAATCGATACAGCACTTGATCCTAAAATAATGGCTGATAAGAAATTTTTGGTACAAGTTAAAAATAATACACTTAAACTTCCAAATAAAGAGGAAGAAGTACTAGATTTTATTGATAGCAATCCAAAATCAATACTTGCAAAATACGCAAAGAAAAATAAAATTGTAAAATTCCTTGATAACGGAGTTAGAGATCCAAGAGAATTTGTTGATACAAAAAAATTATTCTCATTATCTGAAACAATGAAAGATTTTGCATCTCAAGCACCAAAAGACAAAAAAGGAATAATTAAATATGCAAATAAAGCAATTAAAGCAAAATCATTCAATATTGCGGCAAATGTTGCAATAAGTAGCGTATTATTAGCAGTAGCACTACCGCAAGCACAATTTGCCTTGAGAAAAATAATATCAGGGACAAACGTAGACCCTGGCTTAATCGCAACAAACAAGCAAGAACAAAAGAAACTTAATAAAAATGCTTAATTCTAAATTAAGCATTTTTATAATCTTATTCTTCCTCTTCTTCTCCCTCACCCTCAGTTTTAGGTTTGTTTAAATTTGAAAATTGAGATACATCAACTCCCATATCTTTTAATGCCTGATAAGACTTAGGACCTAATGCAGTATTCCCAAAATTTTCTAATACTGTTTGGAAACATTCAACTGCCTCATCTGTCATATCACGCATCTTATACATACAACCAACTTTATAATACAAAGGAGCTAATGCAGGATCAGGTTCTAAAAGCATTTGATTATCAAGCTTTATTTTTATACCAACAAGATCAGAATTATCTTGAGGTGATAAAAGAGCTCCACCATATATTTTTTTAGTCAACAAATCAACTTGAGAAGCCATAGCCTCAATTGTCTCAGGCTCCATTTTTACTTGAGATGATTTTTTAGCAGACACGTTAGTATCTACACTAACCAATGTGATTAATGTTATAACAATTATTACCCCTGCTAATATCTTCTTTAAATCCATAATTACATTATACTATAAAAAATTGTTTTATTTAGTAAAATAAAAATATGGATAGAAAAAAAATATATCAAATGTTTATACTTGGAACAGGAGAGTTAGAAAACCCCTTAAAACAAGGTTTAGGGGGAGTTATACTGTTTTCTAAAGATATAACATCAAAAGAAAATCTTATTAATTTAATAAATGAAATTAAAATAAAATCTAATATTCCACCATTTATATCTATCGATCAAGAAGGCGGGAGAGTCGAAAGAACCGAATACATCACCCCTAAAAGACTTTCAGCAATGTATGCTTTTGAAAAAGGAGAAAATTTTCTAAAAAAACAAACAACAGGCATGGCTAAAGAATTAGAAGAATATGGATTTAATTTAAATTTTGCACCTTGTGCAGATGTTAACACAAATCCTAATAACCCAATTATTGGAGAACGAGCTTTTTCAAATAATCCAGATGATGTAATAAAAGGAGTCAAAATTGTTTCTGATATATACAAAGAACATGGAATAATTCCATGTATAAAACATTTTCCTGGTCATGGAGACGCAAATGCAGATAGTCACAAAACACTTCCTCAAATAAATCTCTCAATGGAAGATATGAAAAAATACCATATAAAACCTTTTAAAGAAAGCATAGAGCATGGAATTGATATGATTATGGCTGCACACCTTCATTGTACCTGTTTCGACAATGAAATAATTCCAACATCATTAAGCCAAAAAGCTCTTTCATATCTTAGAAACGACCTAAAATTCAAAGGTATTATTATCTCTGATGACATGGTTATGAAAGGAATACAATATGATGCAGGTGAAGCCTGCATAAAAGGTATTAATGCAGGATTAAACATGTTTATATATAGAGAGGCAAATGATATAAGCCTTGGTGCAATTGAATCCGTAATAAAAGAAGCAGAGAAAAATCAAGAATTCAAGCACAAAATAGATTCTTCATACTCTAAAATTATTGCCCTAAAAGAGAAATACGGAATTATTAAATAATTTAAAAATTTCAGCATGCAGGGTTTAAAGAAAAAAATAAAATGTTATAATAAAAACACGTTCTTAAAAAGGTAGTGTATTAAATGGTAAATATTTCAATCAAACAACCAATAAACAGCAATAAAATTGCTGCAAAAAAACTTGAACAAGCAAAACAAAAATTAATTAAAAAAAATTATAATGAGATATATGAGCACGAAGCAGCACACAAATCAGCTGCAGGTAGTTTAGGAGGCAGTATACATATAGTAAATAACAGCGCAGGAATTCCTGTTAGTGGTTTTGTACCTATTGCAATGCCAAATATGCCTGAAAAACCTACAAAAAATGGGTTACAAAAAACAATAGACCATGCAAAAACTGTTATTAAAGCTGCAATGGCTCCTAAAGTTCCATCAAGTGCAGACTATAGAGTTAAAGCTTCAGCAGAAAAAACTCTTAATAAAGCTGAATCAAAAAAGAAAAATATCTCTAAACAACTTGATTATATGGCATAATAATCATTCAAAATAAAAAATAAGCAAAATAAAAAGCTGCTTGGTGCAGCTAGTATTTCATAATCTTGGGAGGAGATTTGGGGATAGTTGATACAGAGATTATACTATATTTGTTTTAATCATGTACCATGCCCAAATCTTTTTTTTACAAAAGTTAACATGATTGTTTAAATTATAATATAAAAAATAAGACTAAGAATAAATCCTAGTCTTACTTTCAAACATTTTTACGGCAAGAAATTTAATCTAACAATGCTTCTAACATTTCAGCATTCTGTGCTGCATATGCTGAATTTCTAATTTTGTTTCTGTGAATGTAAGTTCTGAGGGCTTCCCTAATAAGTTCAGAACGAGAACGATTTTCACTTTCTGCTACATTGTCGATTTCGCCTAAAAATTGTTCAGGCATTGAAATTAATACTCTTGCCATAATATATTCTCCTTTTCCTCTTTCTAGTTATACCCTGTATATATTATTAAAGTATTTAGTATATACAAAATTGCTTTTTTAAAAGATTTTTTGTTACATTCCTTTACAAACTTATTTTAATACTTTTGTAAACAAATGTAACAAAACACTATAAAAAGCTAAAGTTTACAATAAATATACCGTAATCAATACCATAAGGAA
>CALVEW010000105.1 GCA_944326645.1 Candidatus Gastranaerophilales bacterium | reverse complement strand
TCTTTTTTGTCTTGTATCCTTACACTATAATTATAACTTATTGTTCAAGTGTTTTCAACTCCTAAAACCCAATAATAGCAATATATTTACAAAACTAAATAGTGTAAAACCTACACAAATAAAGGATTGTAAAAATTACACCTTTCCTCTGTAAAGATATGTAACAAAAAAGCATTATAACCCTGTTATGACTAAAGATTATCTAGGAAATTCCGTAGTTCGAATTATAGGAATATTTTAGGAATCGCGCGAAAAAAATGGGTATGTCGTCTTCACAGGCTAGACTGTTGTCATTGACAGCAAGACAGCACAATATTGAATTAAAAACTCAGCGCCTACAAGCTGACAAGCTTCGTATGGCCAATGAGTCTGACAATGCCTATAAAGCCTATTTAAATGCAATGGATGCAACAAAAACAAATGCCTTGATTACCCTACAAGATGGCACTATTGGAGATACTCTATTAACTGCAGGTAAAATATATAAATATGACACATTAAGTAAACAATATTCCTTAAAAAATGACGACGGAAAAACCCTTGTGTCTTCTACTTTACACGATGATTACAAATCAACAAACTAATTAAGCGAATTCCTACAAAGATTTGGACTCATCTCCAAAGTAGAATACACCGTACCGGATGTAGAAAAGAACCCTGACTACAATCTGGCAGTAAAAGACTGGGAAAGTGATCATGACAAATGGGAAAATGACATGATTCAGTATGAAAAAGACTACCAAGACTGGTTGGACGATCACGAGTACTGGGAAGATGTTGACCATCCTGGTTGGGAAACAAGAGAACCTGACCCTGCAGATCCTAAATATACTATAACCGGTGAAAATCTCGGAGATAAATTCATGCAAGCTGGTGCATCTTGCTATAACAGCGCAATTAGCTCAACTTATGGTTTAGGATGTTACAAACATATTCTTGCTCATATACTTGATTATTCTGAAGGCAAGGGTTACAGTTCAACAGAAAGAGACATGAGAGATGATAGTTGGTATGACGGAGTAAAAAACCAATATAAAACATCTACTGATGAATTAGTAACAATTGACTCATCTGATATTACCGGAGCAGGAATGCACTATTCTAGTTTACCAAGTGGAGAAAAGAATTCTGCTATTATGGCAGAAATTTCTAAAAAAATTGATGATGAAGAAAAATATAAAGTTGCAATAAAAGCAGGAGAAACTTGTGATGTAACTGAAGCTTCATCTGATGGTGAAAAACTTTTAAGTAAATGGAATACTGACGGAACTCTTAAATCTATTAAACAATGGGCGAAAGACTTATACTTCCTATGTGATAATTATGCTAGTAAAGGTATAACTAAAGGAGAAATGCAAGCTAGCGTTAAAGATTTCCAAGAAGGATTAGCAGGTTCAATGAGCTTCAATGAAGAATTATTTAACCAAGACCATAAAGCTTGGGTTGACTCAGAACCTAAAGAACCAATAGCACCTGTTAAACCGGAAGAACCTTTATTAGAAGATTATATCAATGGTATTCCTGAAGAAATTGTTCATCCTGATAAAAAAATAGAAACTACTTCATTTACAAATGAAAATGAAGCACAATGGTACATAAATCAATGGTACAAAATGGAAGGTCTTGATAAAACTGCAGAAATCAAAGACGAAAAAGTATTTAATACAACTACAAACTCATACATGCATATTTATTCGGTTGATAATATTAATAAATCTACCACTACATACACAACAAATGCTGAATGGGGAACAGAGGAAAACGAAAACTATTTAGTTCTACAAGAAGGAATGCTACAAAATGATGTATGGCTACATAATATGATTAAAGAAGGATTTATACAAATTCAAGTATTTGATGAATTTGAACATAAATTTATGGATACATCAATAGCTGTTGATACAAGACTTGAAGAAGTTCACGATGAAGAAGAAATAAAAAAAGCTGAAGCAGAATACGAAGCAGCATTAAATAAAATTAATAAAAAAGAAGCTAAAGCCGATGAAGAATTATCTAAACTTGAAGCGGAAAGAAATGCTATAAGTACACAACAAGAAGATTTGAAGAAAATCATTAGAGATAATATAGACTTATCATTCAAATTATTCTCATAGAAAGGAGTATCAAAGAAAATAAGATACTCCTTTTTTATTATTAATTATAAATAATTATTTACAACAAGTAAATAAATCAGGTGCAACTGATTTATAAAAATCATTTGCTTGTTCAAACTTATATGCAATATTAAATAATTTAGCTTCTGCCAATTGTGGAGCCATAATTTGAAGACCAATAGGCATACCATCAACATCAAAACCTGCAGGAATACTCATTGCAGGAATACCTGCCAAGTTAGATGAAATAGTTGCTATATCTGTTAAATACATCGCTAATGGATCTTCTGCTCTTGAGCCGATATCAAAAGCTGTATTAGGACAAGTTGGACCAATTAATGCATCAACTTGTTTAAACACTTCAACAAATTCATCGGTTACTAATCTTCTCATTTGTTGAGCTTTTTTGTAATAAGCATCATAATAACCAGAACTTAAAGCATAAGTTCCAAGCATTATACGACGTTTTACTTCATCTCCAAAACCTTCTGCTCTTGATTTACAATACATATCAAGAAGATTTTCCGGATTAGCAGTTCTATGACCATATCTTACACCATCAAATCTTGCTAAATTTGAACTACATTCTGCTGTTGCCAAAATATAATAAATACCAATTGAATACTTAATTTTAGGTAAAGAAACTTCAACAATTTCAGCACCTAATTTTTTATATGTATCAATCGCATTTTCAATTGCTTTTTGAACGCAAGGAGAAATTCCATCCCCCATAAGTTCTTTTACAACACCAATTTTCATTCCTTTTATATCATTATTTAAGGATTGAGAATAGTGTTCAACAGGCAAATTCAAAGAAGTTGAATCATGTGAATCATACCCTGAAATAACTTCTAATAAATTAGCCGCATCTTCAACTGTTCTTGAGAATGGACCAATTTGGTCTAATGAAGATGCAAAAGCAATAAGTCCATATCTAGAAACTTTACCATAGGTTGGTTTCATACCAACAATACCACAAAAACTTGCCGGTAAACGAATACTACCACCGGTATCTGAGCCTAAAGCTAATGTAGACTCACAAGCTGCTACTGCAGCTGCAGAACCGCCTGATGATCCACCAGGAACTTTATTTAAATTCCAAGGGTTATGAACTTTCTTAAATGCTGAGTTTTCATTTGAAGAACCCATTGCGAATTCATCTAAATTTGTTTTACCAACTATTGGAACTAAGTTGTTTAATAATTTTTGTGTAACAGTAGCATTATAAGGAGACACAAAATTTTCTAAAATTTTACTTGATGCAGTTGTCTTTGAACCAATAAGATTCATATTATCTTTTAATGCTAAAGGTACACCTGCCAACAAAGGTAATTCTTCACCTTTTGCTATCTTTTCATCAACTTTTTTTGCAGTTTCTAATGCTGTTTCTTCTGTTAAAGAATTAAATGCACCTAATTTCTCGTCTATTTCTTTGATTTTGTTAATTGTAGCTGTTGTTAATTCAACCGCAGAAACTTCTTTATTTTTTAAAGCTTTACTTTGCTCTGCTGCACTCTTTTTCAATAATTCGTTCATATTTTCTCCTAATATAACATTGTTAATTAAATTATATCAGAAAAAGATTTATTGAATAACTAAAATTTTATAATTTCAAAAGGATTTGTAACCGGTTGTTTTTTTCGTAAGTTATCAAGCTTAGATTGGACATAACCGGCATGCTTTGAATTCGGCTTTAATTCTAAAAATTTTTTATAATAACGTTTAGCATCAGACTTCTTATTCATATTTTCGAAACAAACACCCATGCCCAAATATGCTCTATGATAATTTGAATTTAACTTAATTATTTGGAAAAATATTTTACTAGCCTCAAAATATTTCCCATTACAAATCAATAATGAAGCTTTATGTGCATATGCCTTTAAATATCCTGGTTTTGTTTCTATTAACTTGTCATATATAAGCATTGCTAATTCTTCTTCTCCAACAAGTTCATGAGCCAATGCAAGTTGAATTTGTGCATCTGAATTATTAGGATTAATAACAATAGCTTTTATTAGAACATCGATAGCTTTTTCCGGATGACCATTTAATAAATAACATATTCCTAACTCATAATACGTTTCAAATTTCCCTGATTCTTGTTCTGATGCTTTTAGTAAACATTCTATGGCTTTTTCATAGTTGCCTAAAAATTTATAAGATACACCTAAACCATAATAAGAATCGGGATTATTTCTTTTTATCATAATTGATTGTAAGTACTTTGAAACAGACTCTTGATGAAGATTTGCAAAACGCAACGCATCACCTCTAACACATAATCTATATGCCTCAGAATTATTTTCATTTCTATCAACTTTAACAGCGACATCAGAAACTTCTTTGCCTGATGATTTTATATCAATCTTCATCTTCCTCTCTCCACAATAAAATTGTATATTTTTGAATATGTTTGGGTAACATCCGTTTGGTTGATATTTATAGACCATTGGATTTATATTTTGGAATGTGTTATAAATTTAATATGAAAAAAGTGCTGGTTGTTTTTTTATTAATAATCTTGGGGAATACGGCTTTTTCAATGGAAGAAATAAACTTAGGAGAAATGCCAAAAGAGAGCGTAAAAATCCCTGAGCAACAAAAAACAATAAAAGGTTCACTACTAATTAGTGATACCAAAATGCTTGATGAGCTTATTGAACTCCAAAAAGAAAAAGATGTTGCAGATATCGAAATTTTATGGAAGGGAACTGTTGAGAATAATAAAGTTATAGAATTCGCATTAAAAAAGCTTGCAACTCCTGAAAGCGAAAGACGAATTCACGCCTCTTTAATGTCGAAAACATTATCAGCAATTGTAACAGGAGCATCATTTGTTCCTTGTATGATGTCCAGCAATATGGCAGTACAAACATCTGCTTTTTCTGCAGGTAGACTTGCGCAATCATTAATTAATCGAAAAAATGTACCTCAAGAAGTTCCGTTAACTGATACAGAGCTTATTGAATTAGCAGCTTTAATTGAAGACTTACAAGATACTATTATATCAACATATTACAATTATAAAAACGCACTAAATGCTCTTAAAGATACACGTTCCAGAATGATTTTATATAATAAAAATTACGATAAAGCTTTAGATAATAATGATCTGCTTGATGTTGCAATATCATCATCCCTATACGACAATTTAAGAATTCAAGAATATAAAGAAGAACAACTTGCAAGAAAGTATCATTCTACACTACAAAGACTTGCAGGGAAAACAGCTGTTGATAAATTATCAATATATCAATATGATTTTAGCTCTGCTCTTGTTAAAGAGGGGGTAAAATGAAGAAATTAACTTTAATACTTACTTTACTATTAATTCAAAACCTATCATCAGTAGCTATTACTTATGATGATTTAAATACACTAAAAGATCCTGCATATAGAATAGGAGTAACTGACGATGTTGAAAACAAATTAGAAGCAACATCTAAAATAGAAAAAGCAAAGATAAAAATTGAAGAACAAAAAAATATTGAGAATCTCACCTATGCAGATTTAAGTATAAAAATGATATCAGCCGAAATATCGCAATCGCTAGAACTTGATTATGATATAATGCTTGCAGATTTATCAATATTATGGCAAGGAGCAGCAACTAACAGCGATACAATCAAATATGCTCTATACAAACTTGCAAATCCTGATAAAGACAAACCTGATAATAATGCGGTTAAAAAAGTTTTAACAAGTATTGCAAGCATGTCAAGTCTTGTTGGTGCAACAACGGGCAATCCTCTACTGGCATGTGCGTCATTAATTGGAGGTAACACACTTGGTATAATGTCACAAGATACCAAAGCTCTTAATTATAAATACACCAAAGTTAATGATGCAGATATGATTATATTAGTACGTAAAGTTGACGAATTACAACAAAAAGTTGTTAATGCATATTTTGACTACATGACAACAAGAAAAATATATGAAATGACCCAAGACATGGCAGAAAAAAGGCAAATTAATTATGATAAAGCCCAAGACACAACAAGAGAAATAATATTAATAACAGATGCATACTATAGGGAATCACTTAATCAACTGGCAAAAGCTAAAGGAGACTTTTCCGACGCAAGATC
>CALVEW010000104.1 GCA_944326645.1 Candidatus Gastranaerophilales bacterium | reverse complement strand
ATAATGTGTTTTACCGTATCAAGTGTAATTGCAGCAACAACAACTAAGAAAAAAAAGCCATATGTAACAAAAACAATTGAAGTTACAACAAAAGATTCTCATGTAATGAAAGCAAAATTAATGTATCCTAGAACTCCAAAAGGTGTAAAAGGTAAAACATATCCAACAATTGTTTTCTTACACTCTTTAGGTTACTGTTCATCATTATGGGGTGATTTACCTGATACATTTTTAAAACAAGGATATGCAGTATTATTAGTTGATTTAAGAGGTCACGGAATTAGTAATAAAGATTTAAAACTTCGAATAAAGTCTTGGACATATTTTACACCTAAAATATATAAACGTTATCCTTCAGATGTTCTTGCAGTAATTAATCAAACAAAACATACTACAAAAAAAGCATCATTTAATGACTATGCAATAATTGGGGCTGATATAGGAGCAAATACAGGAGTAATAACAGCTCAAAATATGTATCCACATCCTAAAGCAATGATTTTATTAACACCTGCAAGAGAAATCAAAGGATTAAATATTTTTGATTACAAACTCGGAACTACTCCAATACTTGTAATGTGTAGCAGACAAGATAAAATTTCCATATGCGAAGAAGTAATGCTTAAAACTTTTGCTAAAGGAAAATACGTTATTAATAACACAGATCTTAACACAAATGGGATGATGATATTAAGGCAAGATGCACAATGCAGACAAAAAGCAATCCAATTTATTAATCAAAACATGCCTGCAAAAAAATAATTTGCAAATTATTCAACATCAATTATAGTTACACATTCCACATGATAAGAATGAGAGAACATATCGAAAGGTTGAATAAAACTTACTTTTGCTCCTTTAGAGATTAAATATTCTAAATCTCTAATAAGAGTTTGCGGATTACAGCTTACATATATAATTTTCGACTTTGTAACTTTAAGTGTTCTATCTAATGATTCTATAGAACAGCCCTTTCTTGGAGGATCAAGTATTGTTATGTCGAATTTTTCTGGAGTATTTTCAAGATATTTAGCTGTATCCATCGCGTGTAATTCAACATTATTAATGTTGTTTATTTTTAAAACATCGTTGGCAATTTTTATAGACTGTTCATTTTCTTCCACACTAACAACTTTATGGGCAATATCGCTCATTACAATTCCAAAAGTTGCAATGCCTGCATAAGCATCAAATATTGTAGGCTTATCAAAATTATCTTTAATGTAATTTTTTACATATTTAAAAATATTTTCAGCACTTTTAGGATTTACTTGAAAGAATGTATTTGAACCTATTCTGAAAGTGATATCACATAGTTTTTCTTCTATGTAATCCTGGCCACATATTAATTCTGTATTATCAGTTAAAATTAAATTTGTTTTTTTATTATTAAAATTAACACATACACCAACTACTTCATCAAAATTATTAAAAATATCATTTGCAAAGTGCTTTATATTTTTTGAAACTTTTGTGTCATTGATTACAAGAGTCACCAAAATCTGTCCTGTATCACTTGAAACCCTTATAACAACATGTCTTAAAAGTCCTGAATATTTTTTCTCATTATATCCTGAAACATTATACGTTGAAGCTATTTCTCTAATATATTCAATAATGTTATCGCATAATTTAGGTTGAATAGGACAATATTTAATATTAACAATTTCATGAGATTTAGGTTTATAATAACCTGCGATTAATCTTTTTGAGTTTTTTGTTTCAGATATTGGATACTGAATTTTATGTCGAAATTCTTTAATTTGAGGGGACGGAATCGTATTTCCAACTAAAACATTGATTTTAGGATTATCCCTATTTACTCCGACATAATCTTCAACAATTTTCTTTTTTAATTCCAGTTGATAATCATAATTAATAAATTGAATTTGACAGGCGCCACAAACTTTTTGCATTGGACACATTGGAGTAACTCTATGTTTTGAAGGAGTAACTATTTCAATTAATTTCCCTATAGCATAATTTTTTGTTTGCTTAACAATTTCAATTTTAACAACATCTTCAGGACAGGTATTTTCAACAAAAATAACCATACCATCAACCTTTGCAATACCTGCACCTAAATTTGATAACTCTATTATTTCAACAACTAATTCTTTTTCCATAAAAAAATCATAACATAAGTTCTATTATGTTATGAATACTTTTACGGAAATATTATGGTAAATCTTTAATTTTTATTTATTAATTTTTACAAATCTTTATATATATTCTTAAAAATAGATTCATAACATAATAGAACATTTGTTATAAAAGGATAAGGAATTTTAATGATCGACTTTGGTGATTTAAAATTTAAAGGAAAAGACAACAATAATACAGAAATTAAAGGTGGTATTAAACGTGAATCCATTACAGATTCAACCCTTTTAAATATATTTGATAAAGTAGATAATAATCCTAAAGACGGAATATTAGATTCTCAAGAAATTAATGTCTTTCAACAGAAAGTAATAGAAGAAGCTGCAAAAAGAGGTAGAGACTCTAAATTATCTAAACGTGAGGCTGAACAATACTTAGAATCTATTGGAGTTGCTAGCGATAGTTCAAATTTATTTTCTTTCATCAATAAATTATCTAAAGAATCCCAAAATATTAAAAACTCACAAACTTTAGCAGATGGGACTATTGTTACGGAATACAAGGATGGTACAAAAGAAATTATTCAAAATAATGGTTCAAAAATAATTCAAAATGGAACTACAACTAAAAAATATATACAAAATGAAAAAGGTGAATACGAAATAGCAGAAGAAACTTTTGTAGATCCTAAAGATGGTAGTGAAACAGTAACAACATTTGAAAAAGGTAAAAAAACATCATCAGTAAAAACATATCCAAATGGAACAAAAGAAGAAATAACATATAATGACGATGGAGAAACTCCTGCTAAATCAGTTAAATCAGATAGTAATGGAAATGTAGAAACTATCACTTATGATTCTAAAGGCAATCCTACAGCGAAAACAACTATAAAAGATAAAGGAGAAACTGAAGAAGAATATACCTATAAAGATGGTCAAGCTTTATTAAAGTCTAAAATTACAGGAAAAGGAACAGAACAAGAAAAACAAACAGTATATAATTATAATTCAGATGGAACTATAACAGAAACAACTTTTGACAAAAATAATAATAAACAAGTATTAATTAAAAATGGAAATGAAATAGTTCAAGAATCAAAAGAAAATTCAGATGGTTCTAGCTATACCCAAATAGTTGATAATGGAAAAACAATTAAGACAAATTATCAAGATAATAAAAAAATTTCACAAACAATAACAAAAGATGATACCACCTATTCTGTAGAATATGATGGAAATGGCAATACAAAAGGGGTTACAGTTGAAAATGGAGAATCTATAGCTGTTATCGCAAAGAAATTTGGTTGTAGCGTTGAAGATTTAATTGCCGCAAACAAAGAAAATGTAAAAGGTTCAGGTCCAAATAAATATTTCTTAGTTGGTGCAGATATTGTTATTCCTGGAGAAATTGATGCTGATAAATTTGCAGAATTAACATCAGGAAGACAATCTAAAGAAGATGCAATTAATGCTTATAAGGTTGTAGCTGCTGAAATAGAAGCAGCACAAAATGAAGTTGATGCAAGAAAAAACAATAAAAGAACCTTTATTGAACAAAAACATAATACATTTAGAGAATTAGCAATAGGTGCATTTGCTAGAGAAGGTATAACAGAACCAACAGAAAGACAAATAAATCTTCGAATTAAAGAATTAAAAGAGTTAAATCCTAATTTAAAAGATGGCGAACTTATTGGTAAAAGAGTTATTGTAACCTTTAATGATGCAACAGATGCTTCAATAGGTGCAGGTCAACAAAAACGTGAACAAACAAGAATTGATGCTAAAAATAAACAAGAAGCCAAAGAAGGTAAAACTCTTGCTCAAACAATGTATGATGCACTTGACGATCATTGGGGTGGCGTATCAGAAAAAGATTTTCAGACTTCATTAAATAAGATTAATTCAAATAATGTTGTTGGTGTATTAAAACAATATAAATCAATATCCCCAGATGAATCAATAATAGAGGCAATATTTGATGAAACAGGAAATTCAATAGAAACAAGAAAAAATGCAGTAGAAAAAATTATTAAATCATTAGAACAACGTGCAAAACAAGCAAATATTACAGATGATAGAGCACAACAAGCTGTTACATCTTGTATGAATGAATTAAATTCATACTGGTCAATGGGTATTGGTTATTGTCAGACTTCAAAATTAGATGGTTTAATTAATAATTTAATAGGAGCAATTGATGCTGCAGAAGCATTAACAAATGAAGAAAAGACTAGAAGCACCGATAATGGTATAAATGCAACAATAAATTTAATGAACAACCAAATTTCAACAAATACTGAGGCCTTAAATAATCAATTAGCAGAAGATGGTTGGTGTGCCGATTTATATGAAGGTTTAAAATGGTGTGTTGGTTCTGATAACCTTGATGAGAATGTAAAAGCTGATATCCAACAGTATCAAAAATATATTGGAGAATTACAAAAAGCAGAAAAAGAAGGTGGAGAAGCTGGCTTTAAAGCAAAATTTAAAGAGATATTTGGTGTTGAATATGATGCTAATTTAATGAAAGGTTATAATAAACTTCAGTCCAACTATGCTATGGCAACTGGATTAGCATATCAAAAAGATGGATTTTATAAAGAATTTTCAAATGCTATAAATGGAAAAGAAGATTATGCAACAATGCGAAATAAATATGGTGAATATTTAGTAAATATTTCAAATAATGAAATAAAAGATAAAAATAATGCTGTTGATGTTGCTATAAAAACAGAATTAGAGAAAAAAGGTATAAAATTTGAAAATGCAACAGATTCACAAAAAGCAGAGGCATTACGAAATATTATAAAAAATACATATAGTGGAATATCAAAAGAGTATGATAAATATACAAATGGTCAATCATTATCAGAAATTAAAAAGCAGTTAGATAATGCAGGTTCTGCAGTCTTTGGGAATAAACACGATATAGCATTTAGAGTAAATGATTATATTTCATCTCAACAACAAGGTGGAGCTGCTGTAAATATGGCTGTTAAAACTGTGGGTGCAATAGCTATAGGGTTTGCAACCGGAGGTACTGGTTTAGCTGCATTAGCAACGGCATCAGTTGCAACAGCAGCAGTATCTGCGAGTGTAGATTTATCTGACCGAGTATCTTCAGAAGTTGGCTTAAAAGACGGAGAAATTGTAACAATATTAAAAAATGCAGCAGTTGATGGAGCTTCTGTATTTGCTGGTGGTCAGGTTGGTAAATATGCAGCAATGTTTAAATCTGCAAATGCTTTTGCACAAGCTGGTGGTAGATTAGCAATGCAGGCTGCTGGTGATGTCGCAACAGGTGTTGCTGCTGAATATGTTCAAACTGGAGAAATTACATTAGAAGGTGTTGCTTTCCAAGCAATATTCTCTGCTGCGGGTAATTTAATTTCTTTAAAACAATTAGAAAAAGTAGATGATGCTACAAATCCAAGTGTACTAGATAAAGCAACATCTGATAATTCAAGTGCTCCAGGTGGAAAATTGGGAGATAAGAAGTTTGATGAAGTAAAACGTCAAACAGCAGAAGAAGTTCCAAATGCAACTCCTGAAAGAATTGGTCAAATACATAGTGAAGCTGACAAGTTACAATCTGTTTCAAGAGAACAAGGACGACAAGTTAAGCATATTGTTGAAGATGGTGTTGGAATTGTAGATAGTCCAACTCTAGGACGTGTTGATATTGCTGCAGAGACAGATTTGTCAAAATTAGCAAAACTAAAAGAAGAAGTTCATAAATGGTCAGATACAGCTAGAAATAAAAAAGAAATTTTAGAAAAAATTTCGCAACAAGAAGAAAAAATTAAATCTGGTCAACGTATAAATAATCAGTCTAATAATTTAAATGCAATTAATTCAAATACTGCAGATGATGCTACAAAAATACTTGCCAAAGAAAGTGGTGCATTAAGCCCTCATGGTGCAGCAATTTTAGATGACCATATAATGAATAATGTTAAAACAGTTGAAGAATTAGAAAATATTAAAAAACAACTTGAGTCAAGAGTTGGTTATCAAGTCCAAGGTGTAGATCATGCACAACAAACAATTAAGAAAATTGAAGCACGAATTAATAATATAAAAATAAAACAAGCTGAATTTTCTAATGTTAAAGATGCTCTAGAAGCAAAAATT
>CALVEW010000103.1 GCA_944326645.1 Candidatus Gastranaerophilales bacterium | reverse complement strand
CATGCCGGTACATCCTCTTTAATGAATAGATTATAATTGCAAGGAACTAAAAAATATTCTAATACCGAACTTGCAAAAATATTAGATGAAAATGCTATTGAATTTTGTACAGATATGAAACAAGATTATCTTCGCTTTAGATTTTTATGTTTAAACGAAGATTTTGCTTTGGCGATGGAAATTCTTGACGATATTATTAATAATTCAACTTTCGTAGAATTTGATAAAGAAAAAGAAAAAATGCGTGGGGAAATTATAGCAGATTTAGATTCTGCTAGAGTTAAAGTTTCTGATGCATTTACAAAAACTATATATGAAAATCACTTCTATGGTAATACTTATACAAATATGTTGGAAGCTTTGGATTCTATAACCAAAGAAGATGTAATCGAATCATATAAACAGATTTTATCAGAAGGTAAAAAAGTTGTTGCAGTAGTTGGTAGCCTTGAATTTGATTATGTAAAAGAATTACTAGAAAAAACTATAGGGAAATTAGATAACAACAATATAAAAACTAACGAGATTGAAAAACCTCAATTGCTAAATGCTAAAAGAACAGATGTTATAAAAGAAGATGCAAATCAAGCACAAATATTACAAGGTTGGATTATTCCTAATTTCTATTCAGAAGATTATCCAGCTATAGCTTTAATCAATACAATTTTAGGTGCAAGCGGTTTGTCTTCTCGATTATTTCTTGAACTAAGAGATAAAAAAGGTTTAGCATATACAGTTAGATCATCTTGTGAAACAAAAGCTCAATGTGCTGTATTTAGTATTTATATTGCAACAGAACCAAGTAATATAGATATTTCTCTAGCTGGTTTTAAAGAAGAAATTGACAAGATAAAAAATATCCTTGTGTCAGATGAAGAATTAAACAATGCTAAAAACAATATAATAGGTAAGCAACAATTTATTACAGAAACCAATTTACAACAATCTACAACACTTGCTTATTATGGAATTATGGGGTTAGGTTTTGATTACCAATCTAAAATAGTTGAAAAGGTTAAGTCTGTAACACCTGACCAAATAAAAGAATGTGCTAATAAGTATTTTACAGAAAATTCTGTAATAGCAGTATTACATCCATAAGATATGAATAAAGAAGAATTACTAAACGAGTTAAAAACTAATTGTATGTCTTGTCAAAATTGTGAACTAGGTAGTACAAGACACAATATCGTATTTTCTGATGGAAATCCAAATACTGCAAAAGCAATCCTTATAGGGGAAGCTCCAGGAGAAAATGAAGATTTAACAGGAACTCCTTTTGTTGGAAGAGCAGGGAAATTATTAAATGAGTTTCTTGAAAAAGTTGGTATTAATAGAGAAAAAGATTTGTACATAATTAATACTGTAAAATGCAGACCTCCTAAAAATAGAGTTCCAACCAATCAAGAAAAAGAAGAATGTTCTAAATATTTATACAAACAAATTGAAATAATTAATCCTAAAATTCTTATTTTTTGCGGTGCAACAGCTCTACAATCATTTTATAAAGATAAAATACAGATATCTAAAATTAGAGGTCAATGGTTAGAAATAACAGTAAATAGCAAACAATACAAAGCTATTCCAATATTTCATCCGTCATATTTGTTGAGAAATCATTCCATGGAAGAAGGCAAACCAAGAGCATTAATGTTGGAAGATTTAAAAAGTATTTATAAAATTTTGAAAAAATAATTTAATAAAAATTTACTTTTTTACACTTAACAAGTATAGAAACACATGTTATAATTAATATATACATTACCTCAAAAGGATATTTTATTTATGGATATTTCAAGTGTATTAGCATCAGAAGCTAGTTCAAAAATTCAGCTTATGAAAATGGAAGTATTATCTTCTGCAATGGAAGAAATTGATGAAGTTGCTGTAAAAGTAGCTGAGACAGGCGACCCATCATATATTCTTGAGCTTAGCCCAATGGCATTAGCAATGTTTAACCAATCATCATAGTACAAATGGATAATTGAACTTTCTATTAAAATTCTATTATTATATTTAAGAATAATAGAAAGGAGATTACTATGAATGAAGAACACAACAAGAAACATTGTTTTTGGAAATATTTAGGTCTATTTTTTGCCACTCTCGTTGGTGCTTTTTTAGCTGTTTATTTTGTAACAGACCTTGCGATAAGCAGAATGATGGATCCTATGGTTGCAATGCATCGTATGGATAGAGAGTTTGAAAAAATGAATAAAGATATGATGTTTGTAAAAGAAATTCCTCCTCATCATATGGAAGGGAAATGGAGACATCACAAACACCATAACACTATAGATTTTTTCAGAACTCCTGATGAGTATAAGTTTATTATTGACCTAAAACCATTTAATAATAATCCTGATAACATAAAAATTACAACAAATGATTCTTCTATTACATTAAGTGGAGAAGCTACAGTTGATAAAAAACATTCAGAAACATTTACAAGCTTCTCTCAAACATATTCTTTAGATAAAGATGCAAACTTAGAAAAAATGACTAAACGAAAAGTTGATAATAAATATATCATAACTATTCCACTAGATGATGATAAAGACTAAAATATATTCGGCAGGTATATCATACCTGCCGATTTTGTAATATATTTATTATATGAATATATCTGGTGGAATATATAAAGGTAGAAAAATAACATCGCCTGATGAAAAAATTACACGTCCAACCCTTTCTAAAGTTAGAATGGGAATTTTTAACACCTTATTTTCGATGGTTGGGGATTTTGATAACTTAACCTTTTTGGATGTATTTGGTGGTTCAGGAATTATGGGACTAGAAGCTTTATCTAGAGGTTTTGCTTCTGCAACAGTTATTGAACTTAACAAAAAAGCTGCAAATATTATAAAAAAGAACTATGAACAATTAAAACTTAAACCTGATTTAATTATTGGAAACTCATTGAATATTATTCCCAAACTAAATAAAAAATATAATGTTGCATACGTTGACCCACCATACGCAAGTGGAATATACGAAGAAATAACAGGAGCATTAAAAAATACTGCAGAAATAATTATTCTTGAGCATCCAACATCAATTAAGTTTGATTTTGAAAACATAATCAAACAAAAACAATATGGCGATAAGACTATAACTTATATTAAAGCTTGAACATAAGCATCAATTTCATCTTCTGAATTCATTTCAGTTACGGAAATCAACACTTTATTATCGTCTAATTTTACACCACCAATAATATTTTTTGATTTAAGTTTTGCTAAAAATTCATCACTATTTTTAGTCTCAACAACAAATTCACTAAAGAAATTATTATTTAATGTTTTTATGCCAATTTTAGATAATTTTTCAGATAATTCGTGTGCTAAATTGCAAGATACTGTTCCTGCTTGTTTAAATCCTCTTTCTCCTACAAGGGATAAGTATAATGTTGAACACAAAGCAATTAATGCCTGATTAGAACATATATTACTTGTAGCTTTTTCACGTCTTATATGTTGTTCTCTAGTCTGTAATGTTAAAGTAAATGCTTGATTCCCATCAGCATCAACAGTTCTTCCTGCAATTCTACCAGGTAATTGTCTTACATATTTATCTTTGCAAGCTAAGAAACCGGCATGAGGACCGCCAAAATTCATTGGAACACCTAATTCTTGAACATCACCAACTACAATATCAGCTTCAACAGGTGGTTTAATAATTGATAATGCTGATAATCTAGTACATACAATTAATAAAGTATCAACTTGTGGTAAATTATTAATCTCGCCATAAAAATCAGGATTTTGTATAAGAACTGCAGAATATTCGCTAGCATCTTGAGGTAGTTCTTCAAAAAAGTCTAACTCAATATTTGCAGCCCACATATATGTTTTGATAACTTCTTTGTATTCAGGATTTAATCTTGAAGATACCAAAACTTTATTTTTTCTTTTTAATCTTACAGCCATAGAAAGAGCTTCAGCGCAAGCAGTTGCTGCATCATATACAGAAGCATTAGAAACATCCATGCCGGTTAAACGACATATCATAGTCTGAAACTCATACATAATTTGTAATGTACCTTGTGAAATCTCGGGTTGATAAGGTGTATATGCTGTTAAAAATTCAAATCTTTGAGCAACTTGCTGAACCGCTGCAGGAATAAATTTGTTATACACTCCACCACCTAAGAATGATACATAGTCTGTATTATTCTTTTTAGCCATACCCTTGATTTTCTTCTGAGTTTCCAATTCAGATAAAGGTTTATCCATTTTAAACTCATCTAAAATAACAGGTATATGTTTAAATAAATCGTCTACTGTATTGCAAGAAATAGCTTTAAGCATTTCTTGTCTTTCTTCTTCACTATGTGCTGTAAAATTATTCATTATTCAACTTCTTCTCTATAATCTGAGTAATCTAATAAATCTGCTAATTCTGTATCATTTGGTTGTGCTTCAATTTTAATTAACCAACCATTACCATGAGGGTCTTCGTTTAATAATTCAGGTGTAGATACAATTTCTTCATTAACAGCAACAACTTTACCTGATACAGGCATGTAGATTTCTGATGCCGCTTTAACTGATTCAACAGTTGCAAAAACTTCATTTTTAGAAAACTCTGAACCAACTTCAGGAAGTTCAACAAAAACAACATCTCCTAATTGTTCTACTGCATAATCAGTAAGTCCAATAGTATAATTTCCGTCTTCGCCGGTTAAATATTCGTGAGTTTTGCTACATAACATACTTTCGCTCATTCATAATCTCCTTTTATATATATAATATTATACTTTATTGTTCTTTTTTACAAATGGTCTTTTAACCACTTTGGCATTGTATAATTTTTCTCTTATTTCTACTTGAATTGTAGTATCAGATTTGATTTCAGGTAAAGCTTTTACATAAGCAAGCGCGATGTTTTCGTTTCTAACAGGTGAAATACCACCACTTGTAATTACACCTACTTTTTCTCCGTTATAGAATACATTATAACCGTGACGAGCAATGCCTCTATCAACCATAACAAGTCCAATTAACTTTTTAGATACCCCATTTTTTAATTGTTCTTCTATAACAGTCTTTCCATTATAATCTTCTGTTTTATTTTTAGCAATAGACCAAGAAAGCCCAGCTTCAACAGGAGTTGTTTCTTCATCTAAATCATTTCCATATAAATGAAGAGCAGCTTCAAGTCTAAGAGTATCCCTTGCACCTAAACCAATAGGTTTGATACCAAATTCTTGTCCATATTCAAGAATTTTATCCCATAATAATTCAGAAAATTCATTTTTAACAAGGATTTCTACCCCATCTTCACCTGTATAACCGGTACGAGAAACCCATAAATTTACGTTACATAATTCAGCTCTTTTGATATTAAAGAATTCAGGAAGGTTTTCTACTCCCATTTTAGCCATCAAATCTTTAGCTTTAGGACCTTGAACAGCTAATAATGAATAGTTATGAGATTCGTTAATGATATTAATGTTAAATCCTCTTTGATTTCTAACCATCCAGTTTAAATCTTCATCAATTCTAGCTGCATTTGCAATTACTAGATATTTGTTATCTTCTAATTTGTAGATAATAAGATCATCAATGATACCGCCTTTTTTATTCAATAGTTGGCAGTATACAGCTTTTCTATCAACAAGCTTAGTAATATCTTGAGGAACTAATTTGTTAAGATATGGGCAAGCATCTTCTCCTGATACAATAAGTTCTCCCATATGCGAAACATCAAACAAACCAACATTTTCACGAACGGTTTTGTGTTCTTCAATAATAGATGAGTACTGTACAGGCATGTGCCAACCTGCAAAGTCAACCATTTTTGCATTAAGTTCAATATGTTTATCGTGTAAAAAAGTTTGTTTAGTCATAAAATCACCCTCTAATCTATAATTTATTGTCTATGTAATAACCTTACATGTCAAGTATTATAGAATAATGACACAATTTGTAATAAAAAATAAAAAATAACTACTTTACAAATAAAAATGTTTAGTATAAGATAAATTCTGTTACAATTCAATTTGTCTGGAGGAGTGCCAGAGCGGTTGATTGGAGCAGTCTTGAAAACTGTCGTACGTTCACGCGTACCGTGGGTTCGAATCCCACCTCCTCCTCCATTTAAACACCTGACTATGATTGAAGTTCAGGTGTTTTTTAATATGTACAGTGTCCATTCTGTGTCCATTAGTCATTTTGAATTAAATCCTCATTACATGAATTAAGAACTTCCATAGCTTTAAACAATTCTGCCTCAGGCGTATGTACATATCTCATGGTTGTTGCAATATCAGAGTGTGTCATTCCCTTTTTAACGGTTGGAAGTGGAACTCCT
>CALVEW010000102.1 GCA_944326645.1 Candidatus Gastranaerophilales bacterium | reverse complement strand
CAACAAAATAGGAAATATAAAAATGGGACAAAAAACACATCCAACCGGATTTAGAGTAGGTATAATCAAACCTTGGTTAAGTACTTGGTACGCTAAAGTTAAAGATTATGCAGTATTTGTAGCAGAAGATGCTAAAATTAGAAAATTTGTAAAGAAAAAATTGTACGCAGCAGGTGTTTCAAGAATCTTAATAGATAGAAAAGCATCAAGTACAACAATAACAGTAGTTACTGCAAAACCTGGTATCGTAGTAGGTAGAGGTGGTCAAGGTATAGATGAACTAAGACAAGAAGTTTCAAAATATATCGGAAGACAAGTAATTATTAATGTAGTTGAAGTAGCAAGAATAGATTTAGATTCTCAATTAGTTGCAGAATCAATTGCACAACAACTAGAAAAACGTATCGCATTCAGACGTGCAATGAAGCAAGCAATGCAAAGAACAATGAGAGCCGGCGCTCAAGGTATCAAAGTTATGGTATCAGGACGTTTAGGTGGTGCAGAAATTGCTCGTTCAGAATGGGCAAAAGAAGGCCGTATTCCATTACAAACATTAAGAGCTGATGTTGATTATGGTTTCACAGAAGCAGATACAATAATGGGTAAAATCGGTGTTAAGGTTTGGATTTTCAAAGGTGATTTAATGCCTGGTGAAAAAGCAGACCAAAATGTTAAATCAAAAAACACAAAAGATTCAGCAGAAAAATTTAATAAGCGTTCAAGACGCTCAAAATCTGCAGAAGTTAGCAGTAAATAATGACAGGAGTAATATAAAATGTTAATGCCTAAAAAAACAAAATACCGCAAAATGATGAAAGGTAGAATGAAAGGTACTGAAACAAGAGGTACACAATTCGAATTCGGTCGTTATGCACTAAAAGCTCTTGAACCAGGCTGGATTACAAGCCGCCAAATCGAAGCAGCAAGACGTGCAATGACTCGTGAAATCAAACGTGGTGGTAATGTTTGGATTAAAATATTCCCTGATAAACCAATTACAGCAAAACCAGCTGAAACTCGTATGGGTTCAGGTAAAGGTAATGTTGAATATTGGGTAGCAGTAGTTAAACCAAACAGATTATTATTTGAATTAGATTATTTTGATAGAAATACTGCAGTTCGAGCATTAGAATTAGCAGCACAAAAATTACCTATCAAAGTAAAAGTTGTTGAAAAAGAACAAGTTAAATAAGGATAAAAGTAATGAAATTACAAGATATGCGTGAAAAAACTATCGAAGAACTTAAAGACGTAGTTGTTGATTTCAAAAAGCAATTATTTGATCTAAGATTAAAAAAATCTATGAACAAATTAGAAGATCCTTCATTAATTGCAAAGACAAGACACTACATCTCACAAGCTAAGACAGTTATTAGAGAAAAAGAAAAAGAGGTAGAAAATGCCTAAGAAAGAAAGACAAGGAATCGTAATAAGCGATAAAATGGATAAGACAATAGTTGTAAAAGTTGCATCTTATGATCCACATCCAAAATACAAAAAAATTATCGAAACAAATAAAAACTACAAAGCTCATGACGAAAACAACGAATGCGGAGTAGGCGATATCGTAAGAATCGTTGAATCAAAACCTTTATCAGGTGGCAAACGTTGGTCACTTCTTGAAGTTGTAGAAAAAGCAAAATAGAGGTATAGATGTATGGAGGGCTTGGGTATAACCTAAGAATCCATCCTTCCAATCTTCTAAAAGTAATAAAGGAAAGTAGAAAATGATACAACAAGAAACTAGATTAACAGTAGCAGATAATACCGGTGCAAAAGAATTATTAGTTATCCGCGTAATGGGTAGCTCAAATAAGAAATTTGCATCAGTAGGTGATGTTGTTATCGCAACAGTTAAGGATGCTACTCCGAATATGGCTGTTAAAAAATCTGAAGTTGTAAGAGCCGTTATCGTAAGAACAAAACACGATATATCTCGTGCAGACGGATCAGTAATCAGATTTGATGATAATGCAGCTGTTGTTATAAACAAAGATGGCAACCCACGTGGAACACGTGTTTTCGGACCAGTTGCTCGTGAGTTAAGAGACAATAACTTTATGAAAATTGTTTCTCTAGCGCCAGAGGTAATATAGTAGGAGCCAATGATGAAAGATAAAAATAAAAAGTCTTTACATGTTAAAACCGGCGATAGAGTAATCGTAACAGCTGGTAAAGACAAAGGTAAAATCGGAAACGTAAAAAAATCAATTCCTTCAGATAAAAAAGTTATCGTTGAAGGAGCAAATATGGTAACTAAGGCACAAAAACCAAACCCAATGGCAGGAATCCAAGGTGGTTTAGTTAAAATGGAAGCTCCATTAGATTCATCAAATGTAATGGTAGTTTGCCCTAGTTGTGAAAAACCAACCAAAATCAAACATGAAGTAAAAGACGGTAAAAAAGTTCGTGTTTGTAAAAAATGTGGTGAACAGTTAGATGTTTAATGTGTTAGCCTAAAGCGAAACGACATTAATATCATCTTTGTAAAGAGGAAAAATAAAAATGACAAAAACAATTAGTTTAAAGAAAAAATATGAATCAGAAGTAAAAGCTGCAATGAAAGAAAAGTTCGGCTATGAAAATGATATGATGATTCCAAAACTACACAAAATTGTTTTAAACATGGGTGTAGGGGAAGCATCTCACAACTCTAAAATTGCTGAAGCAATTGAAGCTCAATTAACAAAAATAGCTGGTCAAAAAGCAGTAGTTACAAAAGCTAAAAAATCAATTGCATCATACAAATTAAGAGAAGGAATGCCTGTTGGTGCAATGGTTACATTACGTGGTGAAAGAATGTATGATTTCTTACAAAAGTTAATCTGCGTAGTTCTTCCTCGTATTCGTGACTTTAGAGGTATCAGCGCAAAAAGTTTTGACGGTCGTGGTAATTACACATTAGGTTTAAAAGAACAATCTTTATTCCCAGAAATTACTTACGAAGAAGTTGATTTAGTAAAAGGTATGAACGTATCAATAATTACAACTGCTAACACAGATGATGAAGCAAGAGAATTATTAAGATTAATCGGTATGCCTTTTAAAGGAATGAACAAGTAATAATTACTAAAATATAAAGGAGAAAATCGTGGCTAAAAAAGCGATGATAAATAAAGAAAGAACCAGAGAAATGTTAGCAGCAAAAGGAAAATATCCTAAAACAAGACTACACAACAGATGTAGTATTTGCGGTCGTCCTCACGGTTTCCACAGAGATTTCGGTCTTTGCAGAATCTGCTTAAGAAAAATGGCACACCAAGGATTATTACCTGGCGTTACTAAAGCTAGCTGGTAGTATTCTTTATTTTAAACAAACAACATTTAAAAGAGTAACGAAAGTTACTCTTTTATTGTATTTATAATTATCTTAACAACTTGTAAACAAAGAGTTGTAAGTATTTTTTGTTTATTATAAAATTATCTTGTTGACTGCCGAAGTACGCTTTTTAATGAGCAACAATTAATTCGGTAAGAACGAGTACTAGGATACTGCAAGGTTCAACCTTGTAAGTCCACAAGAGAAAAGGAAATAAATATGAACACAGATCCAATAGCAGATATGCTAACAAGAATTAGAAATGCTAACGTTGTTTCTCACGAAACAGTTTCTATGCCTCTTTCTAAATTAAAACTTTCTGTTGCTGAATTATTAAAAAGCGAAGGTTTTATCGCTGGTTATTCAGTAAAAGAAGAAGGTAAGTTCAAATCTTTAGTTATCGAATTAAAATACGATGAAAAAGGTAAACCTGTTATTACTAACCTTCAAAGAGTTTCTAAACCGGGTTTAAGAACTTATTGTAAAGCTAAAAACTTACCACAAGTATTTGGTGGTTTAGGTATTTCTATTGTTTCTACAAGCAAAGGCTTATTAACAGATAGAAAAGCTCGTAAAGAAAACTTAGGCGGCGAAATTCTTTGTAACGTTTGGTAATTGAATTTTGCGTAGGCTGACTGAACGTAGTGAAGGAATGCCGAAGTAGCGAGGACAAATATGAATGGCTGCGAAGCTACATGAATACTTTGTCCGAGTGAAGCAATAATTCAAGTGCTACGCACGTAGCTAGGTTACGTTGGATGTCCGGTTTGGTTTTGGCTTCCAAATTAAAGTTAAATCTACAAGATATTAACACCAAACCATTCTGTTCATTATAATAAAGGCTATGCATAAAAACTTTACGAAATAAATTAAGTAAATACAAAAGTGGTGCAATTGACAGAAAACCCACTTAGAAATAAAGGAGAAAATAATATGTCACGTATTGGTAAAAAACCTATCGAAATTCCTTCAGGTGTTGAAGTTAAAATCGATGGTCAATTAGTAACAGTAAAAGGACCTAAAGGTACTGAATCTGTTAACGTAAGAGAAGAAATTAAAGTTTCTGTAGTTGATAATCATATCATTTTAGAACCAACTAATGATGAAAGAAAAACTAATGCTTTACATGGTCTTTCAAGAACATTAGTTGCTAATGCTGTTGAAGGTGTAAGCAAAGGTTTCGAAAAGAAATTAGAAATTCAAGGTGTTGGTTACCGTGCTAATATGGAAGGAACTAAACTTAATATGGCTTTAGGTTACTCTCACCCTGTAATCGTTGAACCTCCAGCTGGTATTACTATTACTGTTGATAAAAACGTTAACATAACAGTAAGTGGTTCTAATAAACAAATGGTTGGTGATGTTGCAGCTGCTATCAGAAGCAAAAGACCTCCTGAAGTTTATAAAGGAAAAGGTGTTCGCTACGAAGGTGAATACATCAGAAGAAAAGCTGGTAAAGCTGGTAAAAAATAGTGCTACGCACGTAGTCAAGTTTAGCTTATTATTTATTTTTAAGTACAAGTTTAAATTAATAAGTAAATTTGAGTATTAAAGTATAAGAACAAGCCCATATAAACCCTTAATTAGTTGTTAAGAAGGTTTGGGTTAAGGAGAAAAGAAAATGATTAAACAAGAAACTAGAAAACCTAGAGTACAAAAAAGACATAGATCAATCAGATTAAATATTTCTGGAGATGCAGAATATCCAAGATTAGCAGTTTACAGAAGTACAAAACATATCTATGCTCAATTAATTGATGATGTTAAACATGTAACTTTAGCATCTGCTTCATCTAATGATAAAGACTTACGCGAAAAATTATCACACGGTGGTAATATTGAAGCTGCAAAAGTTGTTGGTGAAGCTATCGCTAAAAAAGCTTTAAAAGCTGGTGTTAAAGGTGTTGTATTTGATAGAGGTGGTTTCCTTTACCACGGAAGAATACAAGCTCTTGCAGATGCAGCTAGAGAAGCTGGTTTAGAATTCTAATTTTAAACTTAATAAAACAAAGAGGTGGTTCCTTTTTAGGATTCCACCTCTTGTTTTTTATATATACTTGTTATTATTCCGTTTTCATAGTTTTCTATGCTTTTTAGTTCTAAAGTGATAGTTCTATTTATGTTTTCAAATAATTTTATTCCTTCTCCTAATATTATAGGAAGTGTATTAATGGTTATTTCATCAATTAAATCTTCTTTTAAAAATGATTGTATTGTTTTTCCTCCATCAATATAAATATTATTATATCCTTTTGAGTTTATATTTTGAAGTATTGATTTTAAATCTCCATTAACAATTTCTACGCTATCTTGTAAATTGATAGGTATATTTTTTAATGATGTACTTAGAACAAATACTTGTTTATTATATGGATATGGTTTATATTTTAGCGCTTTTTCAAATGTTAATCTTCCAATAACAAATGCATCTATTTTATCTAGAAAATTGTTATATCCATAATCTGTTTTTGTGGGGTTTGGTATGTTAAGCCAACGTGTTGAACCGTCCTTGGATGCAATAAATCCATCAAGGCTTTGTGCGACGAACACATAATTTGCCATTAAATAAAAATCCTCGTTAAGTAAATATATTTAATTATAACATATTTTTTCTGTTTTTAAAGTGTATAAATAACAAAAAATACCGATTTTATAAAATCGGTATTTTTTATAAATCTATATTAAATTCTTAAACTGAAGCAGTTGCTTTCTTTTGAACAGTAGCACCTGGAATAGATTGCCAATTAGCAGCCATAATCTTTTTGAAAGATTTAAGAGCTGTATCTTCTAGTTCACCTAATTCTTCAGCTGCCATAATTAGTTCTCTTAATGGTAATAATGCTCTTTGATCTCTAAGAACACCAAGAGCTGCTGCTGCACCCGCCCTAACTAATTCATTTTCTGATTGGTTTTTCATAACATCAATTAATGCTGGAACAGCTTTAGTATCATTTAATTTACCTAAAGATGTTACTGCATAAATTCTTACGTTAACCAGATCGGAAG
>CALVEW010000101.1 GCA_944326645.1 Candidatus Gastranaerophilales bacterium | reverse complement strand
ATCTCATAGAACCTTCTTCTAAGTTACCATCGCAAACACCAATATATCTAACAATGTTTCTTAATTCTTCCATATAGTTTTTAGCTTCTTCACTTGATCTGATATCAGGTTCAGAAACGATTTCTAATAATGGAGTTCCTGCTCTGTTAAGGTCAACAAGAGAATAAGTTGAACCGGCAATACCTGCAGAACCAACGTGAACAAGTTTTCCTGCATCTTCTTCTAAGTGAGCTCTTGTGATACCTATTCTTTTCCCTTTAATGTCAATATATCCATTAACACAAATAGGTTCATCGTATTGTGAAATTTGATATCCTTTTGGAAGATCAGGATAGAAATATTGTTTTCTGTCAAATTTACATCTTTCAGGAATTTGGCAGTTAAGTGCAAGTCCTAATTTGATACCCATATTAACACATTCTTTGTTAAGAACAGGTAAAACACCGGGCATACCTAAAGTAATTGGACTAATTTGAGAATTTTGTTCATTCCCAAATTCAGTACTATCAGGTGCAAATATCTTTGATTTAGTTTTTAATTGTGCGTGAACTTCTAACCCTATAACGACTTCATATTTCTCTCTTAAATCTTCCATTTTTAACCTCTCAAAATATTATTTTCTATGCTATATATTCTAACACAAAGAAAAAAACAATAAATTAAAATTATATCGTTATGTATCAAATAATTAAGGTCATTGGGTTACTATTAATGGAAACCATGTATTGATTGAAGATTAATAATTTAAACAAAGACCAAATAGAGTTTATCTCTATTTGGTCTTAATCCTAAAATATTTTTTGAAAAATATATCTTTTATTTCCATATCCAACATACAAACAAATAATATAATAAGAGCAATCCAGGAATTAGCACATTTTAAAACTACTCCCATAACCATCCAAATAGCAAAACTAATAATAATTGTTATTGGAATAAAGCAACAAAAAATACCAAAGCGGAATAGTAAATCATATATTTTATTATTGAAATTTAAACCAACTTGTTTTTTTAAGGTTTTTGATAAAATAAACAATATTAAAAATTCACAAAAGAATATGGGTAAAAAATATATTAGGAACATAATATAATATGTAATAACCATTAAAGCACCTAAAACAAGTGCCATACCTGGTAAATTCTGAATACCATGAAACAAAATGACTATAAAATTATAAATACAATAGCCTAATACGCCGTATCCTATAATTGATAAAATATTAAAACATAAAAATCTTTTTAAATAATCCATTCGTTTATTTTAGTACAAATTTCACTAAAAAGGAATGTTTATTTATTTTTAGAGTGCACAAAATATTTTTTGAAAAATATATCTTTTATTTCCAAATTAAATATACAAAAACATAATATTATGACGAGAATCAAAGAATCATTACATTTAAATATTATTACTAGAATCATGGAAATAGCAAAACTAATAATAATTGTTATTGGAATGAAGCAAGCAAAAATACCAAAGCGAAACAGCAAATCATATATGTTATTTTTAAAATTTAAACCTACTTGTTTTTTTAAGGTTTTTGATAAAATAAACAATATTAAAAATTCACAAAAGAATATGGGTAAAAAATATATTAGGAACATAATATAATATGTAATAACCATTAAAGCACCTAAAACAAGTGCCATACCTGGTAAATTCTGAATACCATGAAACAAAATGACTATAAAATTATAAATACAATAGCCTAATACGCCGTATCCTATAATTGATAAAATATTAAAACATAAAAATCTTTTTAAATAATCCATTCATTTATTTTAGTACAAATTTTATCAAAAAGGAATGTTTATTTATTAGATATATTCTCAATTCCTAAAACAAAGAATATAGATTTTAGAAAGTATGAATTATTTATAAAATAATTTTAATGACATACAAATTGTAATATTCTTTTATTCTGTAAATTTTGTGATAAAATATCATAATAATAGGAGTGTTGTATATGCTAACAATTGATAAAACAAATAAGAAATCCGTTAGAGAAGCTTTTGGAAAAGCTCTAGTTGAAGTTGGAAAAGAGAATGAAAACATAGTTGTGCTAGATGCCGATTTGTCATGTTCTACACAAACTGCTTTGTTTGCAAAGGAATTCCCTGATAGATTTTTCAATGTTGGTATTGCAGAACAAGATTTAGCAACAACAGCTGCAGGTTTAGCGTCTGTGGGAAAAATACCTTTTGCTGCAGCTTTTGCAGTATTTATTACGGGCCGTTGCTATGACCAAGTAAGAAATACTATTTGTTATTCAGGATTTAATGTTAAATTAATAGGTACCCATGGTGGTCTAACAGTAGGTGAAGATGGTGCAACTCACCAAGCATTAGAAGATATTTCTTTAATGTCAAATTTACCTGGTATGACTGTTATTGTTCCATCTGATAGACATGAAATAAATGCTGCTATTAAATTTGCCGCTGAATTTGATGGTCCTATGTATATAAGAATACCTAGAAATAATTTACCTGATGTATTCGATGAAAATTATAAATTTGATTTATATAAAGCAAAAGTTTTAAAAGAAGGAAAAGATATAACAGTTGTAACTAATGGTGATATGTTACCAGAAGTTGTTGAAGCTGTTAACGAATTATCTAAAATGGGTATTGATGCTGAATTAATTCATGCGCCTGTTGTTAAACCTTTTGATATTGAAACAGTTTTAAATTCTGCTAATAAAACTAATTTAGTTGTTTCAATAGAAAACCACTCAATAAGAGGTGGTATAGGTAGTATAATATGCGAGCAGTTGTCAGCATTAAAACCTGTAAAAGTTATTAGATTGGGAGTAAATGACGAGTTTGGTCAAAGTGGAACATCTGATAAATTGTTAGAAGCTTATGGATTAAATTCACAAAAAATAGTAGAAAAAATAGTAGAGATAAAAAATGATACAATTAAGAGCTGTAACTAAAAAATATAAAAATAATTATGCACTAAAGAACATAAATTTAGATATCATGTCAGGAGAATTTGTATTTGTTACAGGAGCTTCAGGAGCAGGCAAATCCACATTGATGAAGCTTCTTTATAAAGAAGAAACTCCTACTAGCGGAACTGTATTAATTGGAGGGATAAATATTGCCAATTTACCATACCAAAAAGTCCCTAATTTAAGACGTTGTATGGGAATTGTATTCCAAGATTATAAATTGTTACCTAATATGTCTGTATATGACAACATCGCATATGTTATAAGAACTTTAGGTATGAGTACTAAAGAAATTAGTATGCGAGTTATGGGAGCATTAAAAATAGTTGGATTGCTAGACAAAATGAAATCTAATATTAATGAATTATCAGGTGGAGAACAACAAAGAGTAAGTATCGCAAGAGCGATTGTAAATGGACCGCCTTTATTAATTGCTGATGAACCTACAGGAAATCTTGATCCAAAAAATTCATTAGAAGTAATGCAAATTTTGGATGAAATTAACAAAAGAGGTATAACAGTAATTGTATCAACTCACGATAGAACAATGGTTGATTATTTTAGAAAAAGAGTTTTAACATTAGATAATGGGGAAATAATCCGCGACGTACAGGCAGGAACATATGAATGATAAGAAACAAAAAATAAAAAAACAAGTAAAACAACATATTCCGAAAGATTGGTTATGCGATTTAAGAATTGCATATCGTATAACAATGGAAGCATTTAATGATATTAAAAGAACAGGAATAATGAACCTTATCATTATAACTACAATGGCTGCGATATTAACTATTTTTGGAGCTCTGTTCAGAACAACTATTTCTATGTCACAGTTTGCGCATGAGCTTGGAAATGTTTTAGAAATATCTGTTTATTTAAAAAATGGCACAAATCCTAATAATGTTGCAAATAATGTACTAAAATTTAATCACGTTGCAAAAGTAAAAATTATTCCTAAGGATGTTTCTTGGAGCAATTTAAAACGAGAGATTGATTTGCCTAATATAACTAATCCTCTACCGGATACATTACACGTAAAAGTCGATAAACCGACTAATATAACAGAGGTTCTAACACAATTAAAAAATGTTCCTGAAATAGAGGAATCAAGTTATGCTGCTGATTTAGCAAAAAAAATACAATTTTTAACACATATAGTTAATACAGCAACAGCTGTTGTCACAATAATTGTTGCAATTCTTACTATAATGATTATAAATAATACTATACAGTTAGTAATACAATCACGTAAGGAAGAAATAGAAATTATGCGTCTTATGGGTGTTAGCAATTGGTATATAAAAATACCTTTAGTAATGCAAGGAGCATTTTATGGTTTTGCAGGATCAATAATTGCAATTATACCTGTTAACTTTGTTCAAAATGCACTACAAAATCTCCATAAGTTCTTCTTAGTTCCTTCTCCGGCATTTGCAGAATTATTTGTAATTACAACATTAATACTTGTAGGTATTACATTTGGTGCCGGAGGTAGTTTAATATCAATTAAAAAACATTTGCAGGTGTAGAATATGGATAACGAAGATAAAACAATAGACTTAATTAATAATTTAAAAGATATTCCGGCAATGCCAAATATTATTGTAAAAGTTTTAAAATTAATGCATTCAGAAACAGCCGGAGCGCCGGAAATGGCTGCAGTAATTAAGTGCGACCAAGCATTATGTACAAAAATGCTTTCAATAATAAATTCGGCATACTATGGATTTGGAAAACAAATCACATCAATTAATATGGCTATATCGTTACTGGGCATCAAAAAAACAAAAAATATAATAGTTACAGTAGCAATGAGTCCATTATTATCATTCCAAGGTGCAAAATCTCTATGGCGACATTCTATATTAACAGCTGTAGGATGTGAATATATTGCGGAAAAATATAATATTGGAAATTCAGATGATGCTTTCGTAATGGGATTCTTACATGATATTGGAAAAATTGTATTAAATTTAATTGATGCTGAAAGATACCAAATATTCATGAACTCACAAGTACACCCTGATACAAATATACAAGAAGAGAGATTAAAATTTGATACAGATCATTCTTCTACGGGATCATTATTAGCACTAAGATGGCAACTTCCGGATATCATTAAAGATGTTATTCGTTACCATCACTATCCATTAAAGGCAAAAAATTTCTTAGCTCCTGCATTAGTCAATATTGTAAATGCCTTGGTTCAAGATAATTTTGTTGATGATTGGTATGACAAAGAACTTGCTAAAATGATAAATTTACATATTGATGATATTGATGCAGTAAGAAAAGAAATATTTGAAAAAGGTGAAGCACTTTTACAAGAACTATCTTAGAGGAGATATTAATGATTGATATAAATGATACATTATTTGTTCTTATTGATATACAAGAAAAATTAGTTACAATGCTAAATAAACAAGAGCCTATTATCAAGGCTACATCAAGATTAGCTAATGCAGCAGCAATTATGAACATTCCAACTGTTTTGACAGAACAATACCCTCAAGGGCTTGGAAAAACTATTTTTGATGTTACATCTGCAATAACTGAAGGAACACCTGTTATTGAAAAAACTTCTTTTTCAGCAATGCAAACACCGGAATTTGCTGAAAAAATTAAAGCTTCAGGTAAGAAAAATATTGTAATAGGTGGTATAGAAACACATATTTGTGTTTATCAAACTACAATAGATTTAATTGCAGAAGGTTTTAATGTTGTAGTTGCAAAAGATGCTTGTGCAAGCCGCTCAAGCGATTGCTTTAAAACAGGGATTCAATTGATGAAAGATGCTGGGGCTACTATTTCAAATGTAGAAACTATTTTATTTGAATTACTAAAAACATCAAAAAATCCATATTTTAAACCAGTACAAGCATTAATTAAATAAATTGTAATTAGTAATTAATAATTAATAATTAATAATAAAAAAATAAGTTGGATAAAAAAATATCCAACTTATTTTTATTAATAACTTTAAATACTAAACAGCTTTAGTAACTTTTCCAGCTTTTAAGCAAGATGTACAAACTGTCATCTTTTTAGTTCCACCATTAGTAGCTACCTTAATTGTTTGTAAATTAGGAGTTTGACGGTGAACAATTTGCTTATGAGAAAATGTTAATTTAGCTGCTTTAAGTGGAGCTTTTCCACAAATTTCACATTGTTTTGACATAATAAATCTTCCTTTTTTTCCTAGTGTAATAATAAAATACCTTAAAGATATCTATTTTACAAGTGTTTTTAAAAGATTTGTTAAAATTAATTAATTTTCAACATATTCTTTTAATCTTTTACTACGATTTGGATGACGTAATTTTCTTAAAGCTTTGGCTTCAATTTGTCTAATACGTTCTCTAGTTACACCAAACAATTGACCAACTTCTTCTAAAGTTCTTTGGCGACCAT
>CALVEW010000100.1 GCA_944326645.1 Candidatus Gastranaerophilales bacterium | reverse complement strand
TTAACTGCTTTTTCAATTAATCTTGTAGCGTCTTTTCACGAACTTCTTTAACGCTAGCAGCTTTTAAACCACCTGGATAACCAGTATGATGATAATAGATTTTATCTGTTTCTTTATTACCTGAAACAACTACTTTTTCCGCATTGATAACGATAACAAAATCACCTGTATCAACGTTTGGAGTGTATTCAGGTTTATTTTTACCTCTTAAAATGTTAGCAATTTTTGTTGCTAAACGACCTAATATTTCGCCTTCAGCGTCTATTAAGTACCATTTTCTTTCAACTTCTAGAGGTTTTGCTGAATATGTCTTCATGCTTTATTCTCCGTTTATTAATTATAACTTACTTCTATTAATGTAAGCCCATACGGACTCACCGTTCTTCCCGCTTTTGAGCGGTCTTTTGATTTTAGAACTTCAAGCATATGCTCCGGTTCTAAATTATGTCCTTCTATTTCTAAAAGGGTGCCGACTATTGTTCTTACCATATTATAAAGAAATCTATTTCCTATAATATCTATAACAATCCTATCTCCACATCGTTTACACTCTGCTTTTGATATAAAACAAATCTTGCTCGGGTTAAGCGTACCGGAACTTTTAAAACTTGAAAAATCATGTTCCCCTAATAGATAATTTAAAGCCTTTTGCATTCTTTTAATATCTATTGGATATTTTATTCTTAATAAATCACCATCAAAAGCATTTTTACATCTACGATTTATAAATTCATATCTGTAATGTCTACTCTTAGCTGATTTTTGAGAATGAAAAGTATCAGGAACAATTTTTAAGTCAGAAACTGATATATCAGATGGTAATATCTCATTTAAACTATAAATAAAGTTTGAAGCAACAATATCCTTATCTATATCAAAATGAACAACCTGACCTAGAGAATTAACTCCCTTATCAGTTCTACCGGAAAAAATTGTTTTTATCGGCCGTTTATTATCTTTGGGGCAATTACTTGCCCCATATATCAAAGTACAAATTGCTTTTTCCAGTTCACCTTGTATAGTTGGCTTTATTTCTTCACCTGCTTCAAATTGGATTTGACTCCCAGCATAATTTTTGCCGATATACTGAACCAGAAACGCGTATCGCATTAATTATACCAACTGGATTAATGCCATTTCTGTAGCATCACCACGTCTTGGTGGTAAACGATAAATTCTAGTATAACCGCCTTGACGTTCTGAATACTGTTTAGAAATGATACAGAATAATTTTCTTAAAACTGTTTGAGGTGCTAATTTTTTACCTTCTTCTAGTTTATCAAATACTTCTGCTGTTTCTAAATCCATGTATTTTCCAGTTTCTTTATCAAAAATAAACTTAGCAGCTTGTCTTCTTGAGTTCAAGTCACCTTTTTTTGCTAAAGTGATAATACCTTCTGCGTATGGTCTTAAAGCTTTTGCTCTTGCCATAGTAGTTTTGATTTCACCGTGAACAAAAAGTTCAGTAGCCAATGAACGTAACAAGGCCTTTCTTTGGTCTTGAGCTTTGCTAAGCGTATGTTTTTTACATTGGTGTCTCATTTTTTTGTTTCCTTATATCTTAATTTACTATTAATTTTCATCTCCGATTAAAACACCATTCTCATCCATTTCTGGGCTTGGTGCTAAATCTAATCCGTGTTCACGTAATCTTTCAATAACTTCATCTGATGATTTTTTACCAAAGTTTTTGATATTTAATAAATCATGTTCAGATTTCTTTAACAATTCAGCCATTGAATTTATGCTAGCACGTTTTAAACAATTATATGCTCTAACAGATAATTCTAATTCTTCAATTGTAATTGACGGAGCTTCTTCAGCTTCTTGTGGTTCATCTTCATCAACTGCTTCTTCAGAACTATAAGCTTCGATTATTGGAGCATTACCTGTAATTGATGCTATTTGAACAAAATGTTCAATTAATAAGTTAGCAGCTTGAGCTAATGCTGTTGAAACATCAATTGTACCATTTGACCAAATTTCTAATGTTAATTTATCAAAATCAATAGAACCACCAACACGAGTGTTTTCTACGTCATATTTAACACGTTTAATTGGCATAAATGTAGCATCGATAGGTAATACATCTATTGATGTCATTTCGTTTGAAACTCTTGGAACATCATATGCTACATATCCTTTGCCTGTTTCTACAGTAATATCAGCGTGGAAGCTACCACCATCTGCAATTGTACAAATTAACCAATCTGGATTAACAACCTTAACACCTGCAGGTAATTGAATATCACTAGCTAAAACCGGACCTGGTTTGTCTACATCTATTCTTAAATGTTGTGGTTCTTTTGATTCAGTTTTAATTGCTAAACCTTTTAAATTTAGTAAAACATCAACAACATCTTCTAGAACACCAGGAATAGCAGTATATTCATGAGTAATACCTTCTATTCTTGTAGATGTAACTGCAGTACCTTCTAAACTAGAAAGCAATACACGTCTTAGAGAATTACCTATTGTAATACCAAAACCTCTTTCCAACGGTTCAATAACAAATTTACCGTATTGAGAACCATCAGAACTTGTTGCAGTGTTTACAGTTTTTATTTTTAATTCCATGTTTAAATTTCTCCTATCAATTCTATTATTTAGAATAGTACTCAATTACTAATTGTTCTTTAAAATCAGGATCTAATTCATCTCTGTTTGGAAGTCTGTCAAATGTGATTTTTAATGCATCTTTATCAACAGTAATCCAATTTGGAGCACATGATAAATCAATCATTTCCATTACTGATTTTAAATAATCAGCACTTTTTGATTTGATTTCAATAACATCACCTGGTTTTAATTGATATGATGGAATATCTACTTTCTTACCATTGATTGTTATATGACCATGGTTTACTATTTGTCTTGTTTGTTTTCTTGTTACACCAAAACCAGCTCTGTATAATACGTTGTCTGCTCTTGATTCTAACATTTGTAATAAAATTGTACCTGTAACGCCTTTTTTACGTACAGCTGCATTGTAACATTTAGCAAATTGTTTTTCACTTACTAAATATGTAAGTCTGATTTTTTGTTTTTCATTTAAGTGAATTGCGTATTCAGAAAGTTTTTTTCTAGCAGCACCATGCTGACCTGAAGCAGTCTGTCTCATTGAAGAAGTTAACTTTCTATTTGATAAATCTTTTACTCCGTAGTTACGGAATAATTTGTTAGTAGGTCCTGTATATCTAGCCATACAGTTTATTCTCCTTTTCCTTGATGGTGAGGCACCTATGACTCTTGCGAGCCCTCACCAAATTGTAACTCTATCTGTAAAGTTGCCTTAACAAAATTTATAATTCTTGATAATTATACTCTACGTTTTTTAGGAGGACGGCATCCGTTGTGCGGAATAGGTGTTACGTCCTTGATTAATGTAATTTCAAGCCCTGCTGCTTGGATTGCTCTGATTGCAGTTTCACGACCTGAACCTGGACCTTTGATATAAACTTCAACTTTTTTCATACCTTGGTCTATTGATTTTTTTGCTACCAATTCTGCTGCTGATTGAGCTGCGAATGGAGTTCCTTTTCTTGCACCCTTGAAGCCAGTTGCACCAGCTGTTGCCCATGCAATAGCATTACCTTGAGTGTCTGTAGAAGTTACGATTGTATTGTTAAATGTTGATTGAATATGTACAACCCCTTGCAATACATTCTTCTTTTCTTTTTTCTTTGTTTTTTGTGGTCTTGCCATTTCTATTTCCTTTATATTAATTAATTATTTTACTTCCGATTTTAAAACCTATTTCTTTTTAGAAACTGGTCCTGTTTTCTTTCCACGTCTTGTTCTTGCATTTGTTTTTGTTCTTTGTCCTCTGCAAGGTAAGTTTCTCTTATGTCTCATTCCTCTATAAGAGTTAATTTCTTGTAGACGTTTGATATTCATTGTAATTTCACGACGAAGGTCACCTTCTATGTGATAATTTGATAATTCATTTCTTAATAATTTAATATCTTCATCTGTTAAATCATCTGTTCTTAAATCAGGTGAAATACCTGTTGCTTCTAAAATTTTCTTACTTCTTGTTGGTCCGATACCAAAAATATAAGTAAGTGCTATTTCAATTCTTTTATTACGAGGTAAATCAACCCCTGCTAGTCTTGCCATTTAATTTTCTCCTTTTCTGTTGTTAGATTTTTTTTCGTAGGAGGCATAAATACTTCCTCCCCACCGATGTTTTTAGTCCCTCGGTTGGACATCTTAATTAACCTTGTCTTTGTTTGTGTTTAGGATTTTCACAGATAACTGCTACTCTGCCTTTTCTTCTGATAACCTTGCACTTGTCGCACATTGGTTTTACTGATGATCTTGTTTTCATAATTGCATTCCTTTATATTACTATTCGTTTCTTTTACTATTTTAATCTGAAGGTTATACGACCTCTTGTTAAATCGTAAGGTGTCATTTCTACTTTTACCTTATCTCCAGGCAAAATTCTTATGAAATTTTTTCTAATTTTACCTGATATATGAGCTAGAATTTCATGCCCGTTTTCTAATTCAACTCTGAACATTGCATTAGGCATTGATTCTATAATCGTTCCTTCTATTTCAATTACATCTTTTGACATTTAGTCCTCTTTACTATTTATATTTGACTACACAAAATTTGTGCCTTTTACAATCATATATGCTAAAAGTCTGAATGCAAGTAATTTCAAGCAACAAGTTAACAAATTTACATATTTTATATTAGATTGTTTTTATAAATTTAGAACACTTGTACAGTTTAATACAACATGCATAATTAAAGTACACAAAGACTTTTCAGGCTACTCCTTATTAATAAGATTTAATTTTAATATTCTATTAATTTAATAAACAATCATATTATACTTTGTAACGATTTGTAAAATCACTATTCTTAAAAAGTCAATTTTTTGCAATTTATATACTTTATATATACATAAGAGAGCAATAGAGGAGAGCACATTATGAGTCTAGCAATTTCAGCTTCAAGGTTAGATGAACTTGATAAACTACAGCTAAATGCATCAAATATGATGAGTAATTCATCTTCAATTGCTCGAATAGGAAATGTTAATTCAATATTTTCTGTAGGCAGTACAAATGCTATGCAAGCTAAAAGCTTAGCAATGAGCCAAAACGGATCAATCTTTGATATAGCGAAAGCTGCAGATACACAATCTTCAGCAGCACAAACAGGAACAACTCAAAAAGCAGGTGCCGATGCAAGCTCAATGGTTGCAACTTTTAATAACTTGTTCAATACTGCACAAAATAGTTTTAATAATGTTATAAACATGGTTAAAGATGCAATACAAGCATCAACAGCTGAAGCTTCAGCACTTTCATCTCCACAAACATCAGGTCAAGCTGTTAAACCGGAAGACAACATGCCTGCAGACAATCAAGGTAGCGAAAAGAAAGCAGCTAAAGGCGCTGATGAACAAAAACCTCAAGTAGGATTTGGAGAGGAAACTATCGAAGATAAAGCAAAAACAGATACTACTGATTTTGGAGCAGAAACCAAAATAGAACAACAAGAAGAGCAAAAAGTTCCTGAAACAATCCAAGAAGTAGATCAACAAACCATTAAGCAACAAGAAGAAAAGAAATTAGAAGAAGCTAAAAAGAAAGCTGAAGAAGAAGCAAAACTTAGAGAAATGGCTCAAGCATAAATTACAAATTTAATAATCTAAAATATTCATTTTTTAAGAACTCCTTACCAGGATTTAAGCAAATAAAATCCCAAGGGAGTTCTTGATTTATATTAAGATTTCCTTCTGCAAACTTATCTGTATCAATATTATATTTTTTAGCTGCAGATTTATAAGCTCCGAGTTTTGCTCCTTCTTTATAAACATCTATCAAATAATCAGTTAAAGAGGAATCACCTCTTGATAATACAGCTTGGTAATAATCCCATTTTGCACTTGAAAATTTAGGTTTCATTCCTAGCTTATGCAACTCTTTTTTTAAATAATTTTGTTTTTGTTCTAAAGATTTTATCGATTCTTTTCCACACCATTGGAAAGGCGTATGAGGCTTAGGAACAAAAGTTGAAAAAGAAAATGTAATATCAAAACCTTTATTTACATCTTTTAAATCTTTAGCTAAGCGAATAAACTCATCTATATCTTCTTGAGTTTCAGTTGGTAAACCTATCATTGAATATATTTTTATTCCTTTTAAACCAGAATTTCTAGCAATTTTAACAGCTTCGAAAATTTGTTGTTCTGTAAGATTTTTATTTACAACTTTTCTTAACCTTTCACTTGCTGCTTCTATTGCAATAGTCGTATGTTTTTGCCCTGCAGCCGAAAGTGTCTTTATTACCTTAGGAGTAATTGCATCTGCCCTTAATGATGAAACACTCATTTCAATTTTTTCACCATTTTCAATACGTTTATTAATATAATCACAAATATCGGTAAACCTTGGAT
>CALVEW010000099.1 GCA_944326645.1 Candidatus Gastranaerophilales bacterium | reverse complement strand
TTTTCGGCGTAGTTACAACATTTAGTACATTTTCATACATATTATTTGTTTATATCAAAAAAACACTTTATATAGAAGCTTTGTTATATGTTTGTGTAAGTCTTATTTTAGGAATTCTATTTGTGTACTTTGGAATAGAATTTTGTAGGTTATGTTTAAAACTTCATTTAGATAATAAACGAGCAAAATTAAGACAAGAATTTTTGGAGGGCGAATAGATGTTGCTTGTTTGTTTTGGCGGAGGCTTAGGAGCTGTTGCTCGTTATCTGCTGTCTGGAGTAATTAATAAAAAATATCATCCTTGGGGTACTTTTTGGGTAAATATTATTGGTTGTATATTGTTTGGAATATTTATAAAATTTTATTTATTAAACCAAATTAATTTAAACTGTAAAATATTTTTATTATCAGGTTTTTGTGGCGGTTTTACAACTTTTAGTACTTTTTCAAGTGAAACGGCACATCTATTGTTGGGAGACCGATGTGATATTTTAATTGGTGTATTATACCTTATTTTAAGTTTAGGATTTGGTTTATTATTTATTTGGTTAGGTTATATACTTCCTAGCTTCTTCTCATAAGGTCTGATAGTTTTATATCTTTATTCCTAATATTTTTTTCTTTTTTAGGTTGTTCAATTATTGTTTCGTGTTTGAATTGAGATAATCCAATACTTTGTGGGGCAACTTCTTTAATCATAAAAATATCTTGTAAAAATTTAATAATTTCGTGCATAATAATCTCCTTAAATATAATTATAGTTTATGATATTCCTACTTTATCCTTCATTAAAACTATTTTTTATTAAAAAGTCATTATCGTTTATGGTATAATTGAGGAGTATTCATTGGGGGAATTCAATTTGAACGAGTGTTATGAGAGTACTTTAGATGCAAATTTTAGTAGGGCTTTGACTTTGTGTTCTGAAGAATTTTCAAAAGAGCAATTGCTTGAATTTTTACAGTATGGCAACATGCCGGAAAAACAATATGCTGCTCTTGTGATTGATTCGATTGAAAATCGAGAAGAAGCAGATATTTTAATGTCTAATTTGACAGGTTGCGATGGGAAAATAAGAGAAGCTGTTGCTTTTAAACTAGGGGAGTTGGTTCAAAAAAATCCCAATATGTTTTTAGAATATCCTGAGATTTTTGCGAAGGCGACTATTGATATAAATGCTAATATTTGTAGAGAGATAATTGATGTTTTAAAATATTTAAAATTTGATAAGGATTTTTCTAAGGTATATATCAGGGAAATTGTCAAAATAATAACAGATGCTTTAGATACTTTAAGTAGTTTTAATTTTAGAGATAAAAAATATACTATTAATAAGCAGCTTTTCAAGATTTATTGGTGTTTAGAGGGTATAAATGTATTTGCATCATATATTAATGAAGACGAGTTATTTTCTATTTTGGATAAGTGCTCTAAAATTCAAGAATATACAATTCGAGAAAAAGTTGCTTTAGTGCTTAAAAATAATGCCAAATCAGATAAATTAGAAAATTTAAAATCAAAATTAAAATTAGATGAAAATTATTATGTTAAAAATGTTTAATAAGAGTCTTTTATAGCTGTAATAACAACTTTTGCAGCTTCTGTTACCTTGACAGGTTTAAATTCAATCATTTTAGTAGTTTCTTCATCGTGGTCTTCTATTTTGTCTTGATACTTTATTAAAAATTCCATAAATGCTTTGCTAAACATTAAATTCTCCTATGTTATGATTATTTAATGTTAAAAAATATAATAAGTTGCTATTTTTTGATATAATTATTTTACAATAGGAAATAAAATTTTTAAGAGGCACTTAAATGAGAATAGTTAATATAGATTTAGACGAAGATTTTCTTAAGCGTTTTTTTGATTTAACAGGTGATAAGTTACCGGATACGATAACTTTGGTTTCATTGAAAAAACAAGTGTTAAACATAAAAGAACGATTTAGGACAATACTAGCAGATTCATCAGGTGCAAGTGCTAATGTTCCAAATTTGTCAAATCTTGATTCTGGTGATGATGACAAGTTGGATTTATCACGTTCAAATAATGTTTTATTGGTTGATAATTTAGGTGTAATTACTTATCAAGTTCAAATGATAATGGAACGTTTGGGTTTTAGGATTACTGTTACAAAAGATGTTTATGGAGCATTGTCTTTGTTCGAAGATAAGGATTTCGATTTTGTATTAATGGATTTATTGATTCCAACAGAGAGAGAAGGTTTTATCTTATTAGCAGAATTACAAAATATTGCAAGGCAAAAAGGTGTAAATCCTATTATAGGTGTAATGTCAGTTGCCGGTAAAAAAGAGCTTAAAACTGACTCAATTGAGAGAGGTGCTGATTTTTATATTGAAAAATCTTATAATTGGCAGCAACGTTTAACGGATATTGTAAAAGATTATATAGGTTCTTAGAATGAAAAATAAAGGTTTGTTTGATGTAATATCCCCAATAATGATTGGTCCATCAAGTTCACATACGGCAGGAGCAATAAGATTAGGTTTAATGGCGCGATGTATTTATAATAATAAAATAGATAGCGTTGAATTTACTTTGTATAATTCATTTGCTCAAACCGGAAAAGGTCATGGTACAGATAAGGGCTTATTAGCAGGTATTATGGGGTATCATGTAGATGATATAAGAACAAAGAATATATATTCTATTGCCGATGTAAAATATAAATTTAATTTTAAAGAGGATTTGAGTCGTCATCCAAATTCAGTTGACATTAAAATAAATGATGAGATGCAAATATCAGGAGAGTCAATTGGTGCAGGAGAAATTAGAATAACATCAATTAATGGCTTTTCTGTTAATTTAGCCGGTCAATATCATACGATATTATTAATGTATAAAGATAAACCGGGGATGATATCAATGGCAAGCAAGATAATTCAAGATAACAATATAAATATAGCATCTCTACATTGTGATAGAAATGAAAAAGGTGGTACTGCTTCAATGTATTTTGCATTGGATGTAAATCCTTCGGAGGAAATAGTTGAAGAAATAAAAAAAATCGATGATGTGTATTTTGTAACAAAAATTAGGAAATTAGATTAATGAATATATTAACTTTTGATGAATTAGTTGATGCTTGTAAAAAGCAAGAAAAACATATTTATGAATTAATTCAAGAGATTGAAGCAGCTGATGCAGATACTTCAGTTGATGTGATCAGGGAAAATGTTAAACTTCATATAGAGACAATGAAGACAGCTATTGTAACAGGCATGAAATCATCAGAAAAAGCAATAAGTCAATGGTGTGGAGATGATTGTATAAAGTTACAAAAAAGATATTCTAGTAATAAAGCACTTTTAGGTAAATTATTTGAAAAAATAATAACTTATTCTTTAGCAACAATAGAAGAGAATTTAAGAATGGGTAAAATTGTTGCTTGTCCGACAGCCGGGTCTTGTGGAATTGTTCCTTCTGTTATAATCGCTGTGGCAGAAGAACAAAACATTGATGAAGATACGCAAATTAATGCTTTAATAACAGCAGGTGCAATAGGTGCAATTATTTCTAATAAAGTTCAATTAGCAGGAGCTGTTGCAGGTTGTCAAGCAGAATGTGGTGTTGCTGCTGCGATGTGTGCAGGTGCACTTACTCAGATGCTAGGTGGAGATATTAGTCAAATTTTAAATGCAGTAGCTTTGGCTATGAAAAATTTGTTAGGTTTAACTTGTGATCCTGTGTGTGGTTTGGTTGAGGTTCCTTGTGTTAAGAGAAATCCTATTTTAGCAATACATGCTGTTACATCTTCTGAATTGGCACTTGCAGGAATTGAATCAAAAATACCGTTAGATGAAGTGATAGATGCTGTAAGACAAACGGGGCAGTTAATGTCGCCTATGCTTAAAGAATCATCATTAGCAGGTTTAGCAACAACAAAAACAGCATTAGAATTGAAAGAAAAGATTTTGGGATAATGAAAGTTTTAGGAATTTTACCTGAAAGTATTGGTGGTCGTTTAACTACATCAAGCATATTGGATGGATTTAATTTGCTTGGACATGATGTAGTTATATTTGATGAACTCAGAGATGATTATAAAATTAATGATGAATACGATTTAATTGTAGGTTATGATTTTTCGGCTATCAAAATAAAAAAAGATAATAATTTAACGATGAAATCTGTTAATTATTTTTCAGATGAAATAAGAAGTAGAACTTCAGGTCCTTATTGGCAAGAATTATTAAATGAGTTAGATAAAGATGATAATTATACATTCTATTGGGATAGAGAATTATTTAAACAAGAAAAATTTAAAAATATTTATTATTTACCTCATTTTGTAAATACAAATATTTATAAGGATTTTGGTTTATCTGCTGAGTGTGATGTTATGTTTGCAGGACGACTTGATACGGATTATCGATTGAATATGATAGTTGATTTAGTTGAAAATACAGACATAAAATTTAGGTGGTACGCAATAGAAAGACATTATCAAGATGCATTATCAAGAGTTAAAAATAAAACTACTATTGAAAAAATTTACTCAGGATTTATAGATAATGAAAAGGATATGGCAATGGCAATTAATAAATCTAAGATTGTCATTAATATGAATTCTCAAGGAATATCTTCGTTGAATTATCGAACAATGCAAACTATTGCTTGTGGAAAATTGCTTATATCAGATAAAAGAAGTGAATTAGATTTATTTGATAATAAAATTCCTGTTTATGAAACGTGTGATGATTTAAAAAAACAAATAAAATATTTTTTAGATAATAAAACTGATTATGATTCTATAACTCAATATTGCAAAAATATTTGTCTTAACAAGTATAATTCAATAGAAGGGGTTAATTTTATTATTGCTACACTTAACTAAAATATTAAAAAATATAAGGTGTAAACTTTTTGTAATATATATTGCAAGGGTTATATAAATAATCTATAATAATAATGTATATACTATCGCAATAGAACCTAGGGATAAACAATGTTGAATTCAAATGGATTGAATTTACACTTGCTGTATTGTTGTGCTTTAAAATTACCTAAAAAAGAGGTGATTGTATGGCGCTGACAATCAATACAAATATATCAAGCTTGATGGTACAGTTGTCATTAAAACAATCTTCCTTGGAGTTGGATAGAGCTTTGCAGCAAATGACAACAGGTTATCGAATAAATTCGGCAAAAGATGATGCCGCAGGCTATGCTGTAGCAACCAAGATGGCAATAGACTTGTCCTCATATAATGTTGTTCAAAATAATACATTATTGGGAACATCATTGTTGAATACAGCAACAAGTAGTTTAGATTTGGTAACAACACATTTGCAGCGAATAAGGGACTTGGCAGAACAAGCTGCAAATGGGACTTATGGCACAGATTCCATTACAGCGATTCAAGCAGAAATTGATCAGCGAACACAAGAGATAAATCGAGTAATGTCATCTACCGAGTATAACGGTATAAAGTTATTTGAAGGTGATGGGACTGCAAATATTACTGGGGAATTTATATCTCAAGTAAATCAATTAACCGAAGAACAAGCTTTGGCTCAAGGTTATACTTTAATAAAAACTGCTGATGATTTGGATAACATTCGTAATAATTTATCAGGTAAATATATTTTGATGAATGATATTGATTTATCTTCATATTCAAATTGGCAGCCGATAGGTGATTATGATATGAATACTGGTTCTGGAGATATTTTTACAGGAGAATTGAATGGAAATGGTCATGTAATAAAGAACCTTAATATAAATCGTCCAACTGAAGATAATGTTGCTTTGATAGTTGCAACTACAGGAAAAATTCAAAATATTGGTTTAGAAAATATATTTATACATGGCAATAATAGTGTTTCAGGTTTAGTATCTTTTTCAAATGGTGGTTTTTTTTCTAATTGTTATGTATCTGGAGTTATTGAAGGTATTGCATCTGTCGGGGGTGTGACTTCATTGGCATATTTTTCAAATTATGAAGATACATATTTTTATGGGGATGTTTCAGGAGATTCATACGTAGGTGGTTTAATCGGTCAATCGTTTTCAGAGATAAATAATTGTTATTCTACAGGAAGTGTAAGTGGTTCATATATAGCAGCAGGTGGACTAATTGGTATGTTTGCAGGAAATATAAAGAATAGTTATTCTAATTCTAATGTTAATGGTAATGCTGGTGTTGGAGGATTATTAGGGGTGACATTAGAAGTTTCTACTATGGATTCTTGTTATGCTGCTGGCAAAGTTTCTGGTATTAGCTCTTTAGGTGGTTTAATTGGTGAAATAGGAAATGACTTTACAATATCAAATTCATATAATATTTTTGAGACTACTGAGCAAACAAATGCTATTGGTGCAATATCTAATGGAACTTTGAATGGTCTTGTAAATACAGTAACAACAACAGAATTGAATAGCTTAATAGGAAATGGAATATTACCTCAATATACACCAACCAATGCAGGTGGAAGTTCAGGACGAACATTCACTTTGCAAGTCGGAATAGATTCAACAGAGAATTCAAAAATAACCTT
>CALVEW010000098.1 GCA_944326645.1 Candidatus Gastranaerophilales bacterium | reverse complement strand
TCATTGCATGAGGAACAAGCCCTGCAAGAAGCGGAGCATGTTTTGGCATAATACCTAAATCCCCAGCAATAGAACGCACGATTAACATATCAATATCAGCACTATAAACAACTTTATTTGGAGAAATAATTTCTAGCTTTATTTTAGCCATAAATTATCCCTCCTTCTTCATTTTATTTGCTGCCTCAACAACTTCGTCAATGCTACCAACCATATAGAAAGCACTTTCAGGTAAGTCATCATATTTACCTGCTAAAATTTCTTTAAAGCCACGAATAGTTTCTTTCAATGGTACATATTTACCTGGTGTACCTGTGAACTGTTCAGCAACGAAGAATGGCTGAGATAAGAATCTTTGAATTTTTCTAGCTCTGTTAACTGTTTCTTTGTCTTCTTCTGATAATTCATCCATACCTAAGATTGCAATAATATCTTGAAGTTCTTTATATTTTTGAAGGATTTCAAGAACGCGTTTAGTTGTGCTGTAGTGTTCTTCTCCAATAATATTAGGATCTAATACTCTTGAAGTTGAAGCTAACGGATCAACTGCAGGATAAATTCCTAAAGATGCAATTTGTCTTGATAATACGGTAGATGCATCTAAGTGAGAGAATGTTGTAGCAGGAGCCGGGTCAGTTAAGTCATCTGCAGGAACATAAATTGCTTGAACAGATGTAATAGAACCATCTTTAGTCGATGTAATTCTTTCTTGTAATTCACCCATTTCAGTTGCTAACGTAGGTTGATAACCAACGGCAGATGGCATACGACCTAATAGAGCAGAAACTTCAGAACCTGCTTGTGTAAATCTGAAGATGTTATCAATGAATAATAATACATCTTGTTTTGAGTAATCTCTGAAATATTCAGCAGCGGTAAGAGCTGATAAACCAACTCTCATTCTTGCTCCAGGAGGTTCATTCATTTGTCCGTAAATAAGACCAACTTTGTCAAGAACTCCACTTTCTTTGAATTCGTTCCACAAGTCGTTACCTTCTCTAGTTCTTTCTCCAACACCACCAAATACAGATACACCATTGTGTGCCATTGCGATATTGTGAATTAATTCTTGGATTAATACAGTTTTACCAACACCTGCACCTCCGAATAAACCAACTTTACCACCTTTTTGATAAGGTTGTAGTAAGTCGATTGCTTTAATACCTGTTTCTAAAATTTCAATTTCAGTATTTTGTTCGGTTAATGATGGTGATTGTCTGTGAATTGGTAAGTAATCATTTGTTTCAATCGGGCCTGCGTTATCTACAGGTTCTCCGATTACATTTAAAATTCTACCTAAAATAGGTTTGCCTACAGGTATTTTAATAGGCTCACCTGTATTTACAACTTTCATACCTCTTTTTAGTCCGTCAGTTGTTGACATTGCAACTGTTCGAACTTTATTTGCTCCTAACATTTGTTGTACTTCAACAACTAAACAAGAGCCGTCATCATTGTAAATTTTTAATGCGTTGTATATTTCAGGAAGATTTCCGTGTGGAAATTCAACGTCAACAACAGGGCCAATAATTTGGGTAATTAAACCTTCATTTAAAGCTAAATCTTGTTCTAATGTAGCCATTATTTTACCTCTCATCTTATTTAACATATATATTGTAAGTGTAAAACATATTTTTAGCAAGATTTATATTTAAATTCATATAAGTGGATGACTTTATGCTGAAATAGCGGCTAAAAGCATTACTATCCATATGCAAGACAGAAATACAAAAGTTATCATTTTTATAATTAAACTTGTATTTTTTTCTCTGTAAGAAGTACTATACATTTTTTTTAATAAGTCTTTTGAATAATCTTTTTGTATCTGTGTTTTATTAAATGTAGCATTGAGTAAATATTTTAATTTTGAAATTTTTTTTATTTTTTCTCTTATGTAAGGTTTTGAAATGAGTAATTTTCTTACTTTGATATTTTCACCAATATCAAGTTCGTTGTCTAAATATGCAGATATCGTAGTATTGATTTGAGAAGTATTTTGACTCGAAGTTATATTTGAATAATTCCGTATCTTTTTAGATGTTTCTCTTAAATCTGTAACAATACATTTGAACGTGAAGTATTTTTCCCTACAACTTTTACATTCAGTTAAGTGGCGTTCAAATTCAAATCGACTTGCATCGTCTAATTTATTATCTAAGTATAGATTCATTAATGTTTCAAATTTTTCACAGGAAATACTCATTCTTAACCTTTATAAATAATTTGCTAAATCTACTTGTAATTTTTCTCTTGCTCTTGATATTCTAGACTTAACTGTTCCTAAATTTGTATTGGTAAGTTTTGCTATTTCTTCATAAGAAAGTCCTTCTAGTTCTCTTAAAATAATTGCTAATCTTGCATTTAAGGGTAAATTTATAATACAAGCTTTTATTTTACATTCTAATTCTTTGCAACGATAATTATCTACAGGTTTTCCTTTATTGTCCGGAATTATTGATAAATCTAAGTTATCCGATTCTATTATATTCAACCCTTTTTTATATTTTCTTAAAGCATCATAAAATACATTTATTGCAATACGATTTGACCATTTTCTGAATTGCTCAATATTTTTTAATTTGTTTATATTTGTTACTATCTTAATCAATGCTTCTTGTGTTAAATCTGATACTGAATCTTCAGGCGGACACAGATAAGAAAAAAATGTATAAATATCTTTTTGTATACGCCTTATAAATTCTGCAGTTGCTTTTAAATCGGATTGTTGCGTATACAATATAAGATCTGATAACGAGAGTTTTTTGTAATTGAGTTTATTCATAATTTTACCCAATTACAGGATAATTTTTTTTGTTAATAATAAAAACAGACTTTATTATATAATCAGTAGTATATAATTTAAGTTTTTAAATTGGATTTTCAAAATGAATAATAAGCTAAGGGAAAATTATATAAATCTAAAAATAGCAAGTAAAAAATTATACTTATCAATTAATATTGATAAGTATATAGCAAGTGAAGATTTGTTGGATAAAATTGCAGCATCTGTTTCTGCCGGTATTGATATTGTTGAATTAACAACGAATAACTATCCTAACAAACTTTTAGAAATATCAACACAAGTTAAGCAACTTCACTCTATTTTTGATTTTACATTAATTATCAAAGATAGAGCAGATATTGCAACATTAATAGAAGCAGATGGTATTAGTTTAACTTCTAATAGTATAAATACTAATTTTGTTAGGCAAATTTTAGGAGATAATTCAATAATAGGATGTTATGATTTTTCTCAAAGTAATTGTGATTTTTGTATCTGTAGTAAAGAATCTAATGAAAGTACTATTCCATTATTTGTTCGATACAACTCTGCAAACAATTCACAAAGATACTTTTTAGATGAAACTATATTTGATAATAATGATTTCATTCAATTTATACAGAAGTTAAAAATAACCCCTAAATTTTGAACCCTTATTTCCTACACATAAAAAATTAAACTAACACAATCTGTAGATATATAGTCCTCGTATTCCGAACAATAGAGCTATTGCTCTATTGTAATAACATCAAAACTTAAATAAGTCCTAGAACTTTTTTATACCAAGAAAAAGATTCTAATTGAGACCCATTAAAAGTAGTTTTAATGCATTGTTTTTTTAGATAGTTTTCGAATTCATCATTAAAGCCAGTTTTAGCTTTTTTCATTTCAGTTATAGCTGTTGCCATTTTTCTTCTCCTTTAATATTGAAGAGTAACACATATAGATATAAATATATTATTTCTTTTCGTACACAAATGATAATTGAATTCTATTTCTTCATGTTAAAGGTTGTTTCAAAGTTTGTCAATCCTTTATATCGGTATATGACGTTATATTACGATATTGTTACAACATTTTATTAAATGTATATTAATATTGATTTTTTTCTTCACAATTAGTTATGTTTTTGTTACTATTTTAGAGCAGTAAAGAAGTGAAAAAGGGAGATGGAATTTTGAAAACATTATTAAAATCAAATAATTGCGGCGAATTGACTGCAAAAAATATTGGCGAAGAAGTTACCCTATCAGGTTGGGTATCTTGTGTAAGAGATTTAGGTGGAATTATATTTTTGGAATTAAGAGACAGATCAGGTTTCTTCCAATTAGTTGCAGACCCACAGATAAATCCTGATATCCATGCTGTGTTTTCAAAATTAAAAACAGAATCAGTTATAACAGTAAAAGGGCAAGTTACAAAACGTCCTGATGAAACTTATAATGAAAAATTAGCAACAGGTGAAGTTGAATCTTATCCAACATATGTAAATGTATTAACAGAAGCAGAAACTTTACCATTTGTATTAGATGATGAAAATGTGTCAGAAGATATTCGTTTAAAATATCGTTATTTAGATTTAAGAAGAGCTCCAATGCTTCACAATTTAACTTTACGTCATAAAGTTGTAACAGCAATGAGAGAGTACTTAAATGGACAAGATTTCTTAGAAGTTGAAACTCCAATTTTAAATAAAACAACTCCGGAAGGAGCAAGAGATTACTTAGTTCCATCAAGAGTTCAAGAAGGTAAATTTTATGCTCTTCCTCAATCTCCTCAAATCTTTAAACAATTATTGATGGTTGGTGGTATTGAAAGATATTATCAAATCGCTAAATGTTTTAGAGATGAAGATTTAAGAGCTGATAGACAACCTGAATTTACTCAAGTTGACTTAGAAATGTCTTTTGTTAACCAAGATGAAGTAATTGCAATGGTTGAAGGTCTCGTACAATCTGCATTTAAAGCTGCAGGTGTTGATGTCCAACTACCATTAAAGAGAATTACTTGGCAAGAAGCAATGGACAGATTTGGTTCTGATAAACCAGATACTCGTTTTGGCTTAGAGTTATTCAATGTAACTGATATTATGGAAGCTTCTACATTCCAAGCATTCAAGGATGTAATTGCTGCAGGCGGTACTGTTAGAGCTATTAAAATCCCTGGTATCGCAGGTTATTCAAGAAAAGAAATGGATGATGTTAGAAACTTAGCAATTTCATTCGGTGCTAAAGGTTTAGCTTGGATTACTTATATGGAATCAGGTGAAGTTAAATCTCCTGTATTGAAATTCTTATCAGAAGATCAAATTAAAGAAATTCAAAATAGAGCAGATGCTCAAAACGGTGATATCGTATTCTTCGTAGCTGATAAACCAAAAGTAGTTTACGATGTATTAGGAAGATTTAGATTATACTTTGGTAAAAAATTAAATATGATTAATGAAGAAGACCATGCTTTATTATGGGTTGTTGATTTCCCTATGTTTGAATGGTCTGATGAAGAAGGAAGATATATGGCAATGCACCACCCATTCACATCTCCAAATTTAGAAGATATGGATAAATTAAGAAATGGTGATTTAGGCCATGTAAATTCTATCGCATATGATATTGTTTACAATGGTACTGAATTAGGTGGTGGTAGTGTTAGAATCCATACTCCGGAAGTTCAAAAAGAAGTATTCAAAGCATTAGGTTTAGATGATGCTACTGTTCAAGAAAAATTCGGATTTATGGTTAATGCATTCAGATATGGCACACCTCCACATGCCGGTTTAGCTATCGGTTTAGATAGATTGATTGCATTGTTATGTAGAACAGATTCTATCAGAGATGTAATTGCATTCCCTAAAAATTCAGGTGCTAAATGTTTAATGAGTGATGCTCCGGGAGAAGCTTCATTACAACAATTAAGAGAATTACATCTTAAAAGTACAGTAAAACCTAAATAGGTATTTAAATAAAAAAAAGGAGCTTTAAAAGCTCCTTTTTTTAGCTTAGTCCAAAATTAACGTCTAATTTTGTTTTTTCTTTTTCTTGTTCTTCATATATTTCTTGAAGTGTTTCTAGTGTTTCTTTTTTAACTCGTTCTATTTCTTGTTCTTCTTCTGTTTTTACATCTCCTGTTTCTAAACCGAAATTAGGTTGTTGTGCTATTTTTTCTTTTTCTTCTTTTATTTTGGTGTTTAAATCTTTTAGTTGTTGTTGATACATTTCTTTCTGGGTTTCAAGTTTTGTTGCATCTGTATCATTTCCATTTTCTTTAGAGTATTTAATTTGTTCATCTAAACGTTTAATTTCTGCTTCAATTCGATTTTGTTGTTTAAGATATGTTGGAAGCATGATTAGATTTTGTTCTTTATTAGTAGCATTATTTTTTACTTCTTCTTGTGTTGTATTATTGTTAAATTCGAACATTGCTTTAGTATTAGGTTCAAATCTAGCATTAACTTTTTCTTGTAATAATTTTATTCCAGGTGTATTATGTGGTATTCCGCTGATTCCTGGTCCATCTTTTCTCATCTAAAGCTCCTTTCGATAAAATAAAATACTTAACTTCACTTATTTATAAAGTTCTTTATTTCCTTAAAATTTCAAGTTTAAATTTTTATTTACATAAGTTTACACTAATAACTTAATATTTCGGTGACAATATTAGAATAATGTAGATAAAAATATCTCCTTATTTTTGTTAGTGTTAAAATAGTATCAGAAGTCGAGGTATAAAATATGTGGGATTATTCAGATAAAGTA
>CALVEW010000097.1 GCA_944326645.1 Candidatus Gastranaerophilales bacterium | reverse complement strand
AGTTATCAATATCTATTGGTGGTGGGAGACGTAATGTTTATCATCGCCAAATTAGATTAATAACAAGTGAAGATGCTAAGAAGAAAATGCAAGAAAGACTTGATGCAATTTTAAACAAAGAACAACATAAGTATTATAATGATGAAGCTGACCATTGGTTTACCATAGGTCATGAAAATGCGCACTCTCTAGGACCTAATTCAGGAACAGAAGCTTTAGGAAAATATAAATCAATTATTGAAGAAAATAAAGCTGATATGACATCTCTTGCAATGCTAGACGTGTTGGTAGAAAATGGTATGTACTCAAAAGAAGAAAGAGATCAAATAATCGTTACCTATGCCGCTGATAATATGCTTAAATCAAAACCAACATTATCTCAAGCGCATAGGGTGCGTTCTGTTATGCAAAACTACTATTTCTTAAAAGAAGGTGCTATTTCAATTGATATGAATGGAGTTTTAACCGTTAATATTGAAAAAATGATACCAACTGCAAGAAAAATGTTAGAAGAAATCATCAGAATACAAATTGATGGAGATTTCGCTAAAGGTGAAAAATATGTACTAGATAACTTTATTTGGACAAATCAAATGGATGTTATGGCTGAAAACATTAAAAGAGTTTCTAAAACATTAAATGGAAAAGTCGAATCACCTTTAGCTGACAAATTATTGAAAGATTAGCTTTATATATCTATACAAAATAGCAAAAATACACACCTTTTAGTTTTTTATAATTGAAAGGTGTGTGTTTTATGAGTAATAATACAATTAATTTTAGAGGGTCATTTCCTTATTCATCAACTAGAGGATTGAATAAAATTACAAAAGAATTAAAAGAAGCAAATATTTCTTATAAGGTTCTAGAAGATAGAGTTGTTACCGGTAAAGATTTGGTTAAATATGTAAAAGATACAAAAAATTCAATAAAAGAAAAAATGCATAATAGTATTGAATCAATTGAAGCCGGTGTAAAAAAAATGATTTCAGAATTTAGAAACAAAAAGAGAAACATATAAAAAAGAAGGGAGTTTTATCTCCCTTCTTTTTAGTCTAAATCATATTTAAGCATTGAAATAACTTCAACACCCGTCTTTTCAATTTTTTCTGCGCCTTTTAACGGTGTAAGTTCAATAATAAAAGCCGCAGAATCAACATTTCCACCAGCTTTTTTAACCAAATTACAAGCCGCACATGCTGTACCGCCTGTTGCTAACAAATCATCAATAATTACAACATTTGCTCCTTTTTCAATAGCATCAGCATGTATTTCTATTGAATCAGAACCATATTCTAAGTCGTAACTTTCTTTTATTGTTTCAGCAGGTAATTTATTAGGCTTTCTGATAGGAATAAAACCTGCATTTAATTTGTATGCTAAAGGCATGCCAAAAATAAATCCTCTTGATTCAATACCTGCAACATAGTCAATTTTTCTATCTTTATATATGTCATATAAGAAATCAACCATTTTTTGAAGTGTATCAGGGTCTTTTATACCTGTTGTAATGTCTAAAAAAACAATACCTTTTTTAGGGAAGTCTGGAACTTGTCTAATTTTTTCTTTTACTGCTTCTAAATTCATTTTATACCTCTTGTAATTCTTTCTCTATACTATTTATATTTTGATGGCTAGCCTCTTCTTCCATAACTAACCCGTGCGTTGTTTTACCCCAATTCATATCCTTCTTGCAGAATAATATTTTACCACAAATAAATAAAACCATTGGGAACCAAATTATTAACATATATACAGCTGTATAACTTGCTTGTATTAATGCAGCAATTCTTTTTTGATTATCATATCTTCTTAAGCTATATCTTATTGCCATAAAGAATCCTACTGCAGTTATAAATGCAATTATTACAGATGATACTACTTCATTTTGAAGAACACCTTTACCTGTCAATGCTTTAAATGCTCTAATAAGGATTTCTAAAATCATCCACAAAGGCATTATAAATTGTGTAATATAAGCAATCATATCTAATTTTGCCTTCAATGACATTTTTGCAGATTTTATTGCTTCACTTGAATACTCTAGATATCTTCTAATTGTTCCTTCAAGCCATCTTCTTCTTTGTCTGAATAAAGGAACTAAATAAATAATACCTTCTTCATATACTTCAGCAGATGGACAATACCTAACGTCCCAACCTTTAATATGTAATCTTGTTGACATATCTAAATCATCTGTAATTGTATAATTATTCCATCCGTTAATATCTTCAAGAGCTTTTCTTTTTATAAGTTCTCCATTTCCTCTAAGTTCTACAGCTCCTTTAACAGCGTCACGTCCTACTTGTAAGTAAGTATCTAAAACATATTCATTATATTGACACTTTGTTAGAAGATTGTATGCACCATTTCGAATTACTTTTCTAGCTTGAACCGCACCAACATCTTCCGGTTCAAGACAAGGAATCATTTTACTTAAAAAATCCGGTTCAACAGTTGCATCTGCATCAAATACAAGAATAGCCTCCCCTTTTGCTAACGGTAAAGCATCATTTAATACTGCCGATTTCCCGGGAAATGCACCTTGTTCTCTTATTAGAGTTTTTACTTTATCCTTGTATTTTAATTCTAAATTTTTTATTACATTTGGAGTATTATCAGAACTTCTATCATCTATAATAATAATTTCAAAGTTTTGATAATTTAATGCCATAATATTTTCAACAGTATGAGCAATAACACTTTCTTCATTGTGGGCAGGTATCATTATTGATACAAAAGGTTTGTATTCCTCATTTATTTTGATTGGGCATTTTCGTTGCTTTCTCTTCTTATGAATAGTTGCTAATGTAGAATATAAGCCATACACAGACATAAATGTTAGTAATAATACATATCCCCATAATGTATTAACATGATACTGAAATACATATATAAAAGCTGTTAGCCCTAATAAAATTATAAATAATGCTATTCTCTCTTTCATTATCTCCCAACCTCACATTAAATAATTTTATCAAAAACAAAATAATTTTGCCTGATTATTAAATATTCTTAACTTTTTTAGATAATTGGTTTATAATAAATTTTGGAGAATTTAATGTTTAGTTTTATCAATAACTTTTTAGCTCAAGTAGAACAGCAGGCAATCGAAATGGGAGCCTCAACAGATTCTGATAGGCAAAAGAAAGAACAGCAACAAAAAAAACAAGAAAAAAAATGGTTAGAGCAAGTTGAAGCTGATGAAGTTAAAATTGGTGGAAGACCAATGCTTACAGAAGATGAAGTACAACTTATGGCGGAATTATATATTGATAAACTTAAAATAGCAAACCAAGATAGACCAAAAGTTGTTGCTAAATTGGATAAATATATTGAAAAATTTAATGTTAAAAAATTTATGAAGGATAATCCTAATTTAACACATCCTGATTTTTATATGGTTATATTTAATGAAACAGATAGGTTGGTTCAATAATGGATGTAGTCGTTTCCAAATTGAAAAAAGGGTTAAAAGGAGAAATAATTATACCTGCAGATAAATCAATTTCTCATCGTGCAGTTATGTTTTCTTCTTTGGCAAAAGGTAAATCTAAAATCACAAATTTTTTGTATGCATCAGATTGCCGTTCAACAGTTGGTATTTTTAAAAATTTAGGTGTTGATATCGAATTTATAGATGAGCATACTTTAATAATTAATTCCACAGGGATGCTTAATACGCCTAATAAAGCTTTGGACTGTGGAAATTCTGGGACTACAATGCGCCTTGTATCAGGAATATTATCGGGACAAAATTTTAATTCCGTTTTAATAGGTGACGAAAGTTTATCTAAACGCCCAATGAAAAGAATTATTACTCCATTATCACAAATGGGTGCTATTATTGAATCAAATGATGGTAAAGCACCTTTAAAAATTACAGGGAATAAATTACATTCAATAGAATATAATTCTCCTATTGCATCAGCCCAAGTAAAATCTTCTATTCTTCTTGCCGGCATGAATGCTGATGGTATAACATCCGTTATAGAACCATATGTATCAAGAAACCATACAGAATTAATGCTCAAATATATGGGAGCAAATATTTCTGTTGATAAAAATAAAGTAAGTATAGAAAAATCAGAATTAATAGCAAAAGATATTAATGTTGCAGGTGATATTTCTTCTGCCGCATTCTTTATTGTTGCGGCTTTAATTGTTCCAAATTCTGACATAATAATTAAAAATGTTGGTTTGAATGACACAAGAACAGGCATTATAGATGTAGTACAAAGAATGGGTGGGAATCTTGAAATATTAGATGAAAGAGTTGTTTCAGGGGAAAAAGTAGGAGATTTAAGAATTAAATATTCTGATTTGAAAGGTTGTAATATTTCAGGTGCAGATATCCCAAGATTGATAGATGAGCTACCTATTATAGCTCTTTTAGCAACACAAGCAGAAGGCGAAACAAGAATAACTGATGCTAGTGATTTAAGAAATAAAGAGGCTGATAGAATTACAGCTGTTGTTACAGAATTTAGAAAATTAGGTATTGATATTGATGAACTTCCTGACGGTTTTGTAATAGGTGGAAAACAAATTATTAAAGGTGGAAATGAAGTTGAAGTTTATCATGATCATAGATTAGCAATGACGTTGTATGTTGCAGGATTAATTGCAGAACAAGAAATTAAAATAAACGAATTCCAATGGGTAAATATATCACTTCCTGAGTTTTTATCACTAATGGAAACTCTCGTTATTTTATGATAATATATTCTCATAAAATTTAACTATCGGAATAAAAACTAATGGGTGATGAAGATAAGCAATATGACGCCACCCCTCAGAAATTAGAGAGGGCTAGGAAAGAAGGACAGGTTGTTAAGTCAAAAGACGTATCAACCGCGTTGTCGTTATTAATTGTTTTTTCATTTATAAATATGATGGCACCATTAATGTGGAATATGCTTAATGGTTTATTTAGAACGTTATATGAACAAATCCCCAATCAACATTTAGCCTCGATAGGATATACATATATTTTTACAACCGCAATTATTCCAACTGCTACAATTATCGGATTAGTTTTAATTGTTGCTGCATTTGTTGCAATTATTGGAGATTTCATGCAAGTTGGCCCATTAGTAGCAATCGCACCATTAATTCCTAAATTAGATAAACTTAATCCAAGTAAATATTTTAAAAATTTATTTTCAATTAAAACAATGTTTGAATTGTTTAAAAACATAGTAAAAGTACTTATTTTAGGAATTGTTGGATGGGTAGTATATTCTGACCATTTAGAAAGTATATTAATGTTAGCTTCTATAGATAACAACTTTGCAGTAATGGTTGAATTCGGAAAACTTATTGTAGATTTTATTTATAAAGCATGTATAGCATTTCTAATAATTGCAGCTGCGGATTATGGAGTTACCCGTTGGAAATTTATGAAAGATCAAAAAATGTCTTTCAAAGAAATAAAAGATGAGTATAAAAACCAAGAAGGTGATCCTCATGTAAAGTCTGCGTTACGACAACGACGTATGCAAATGTTACAACAAGGAGCAATGGATTCAGTCGCAGAAGCGGATTTTGTTGTAAGAAACCCTACCCACGTAGCATGCGCATTAAAATATGATGCAGAAACCATGCTTTCTCCAACTGTTGTAATGAAAGGTGCTGAATTAATTGCAAAAGAGATCATAAGAATTGCAGAAGAAAATAATGTACCTGTAATTGACAATCCTCCTGTTGCCAGAGCTGTTTTTAGAATGGTTGAAATAGGACAACAAATTCCTCCTGAATTATTTAAAGCTGTAGCAGAAATTTTACTTTTTGTTTACAACTTGAAAAATAAATCAAATCAAGGTAACATAAACAATAGGTAATAATTAAATATCGATATAAAATGAATCAAAATTTACTTAAACAATATGTCAGTATAGTCCAAAAAGTGGCGAAGATAGAGCAAAGACGAGTTCCTAATCACATGATTGAATATGAAGAACTCGTTAGTATTGGTATTATCGCAGTACAAGCCATGATTAAAAATAAGACAGAAGAACAGCTTGCAAAATATAATGATGCCTATATGGGTACAGTGGTTAAATGGGCTATAAGAAATGAATTAAGACATCGTTACAAATGGTACTCTATGAAACATAAAGCAGATTCTTCAGAAGATGAGGGTGAAGAAGGAACATCAGCAGGTAAAGTTAAAGAAGCTGTTTATGAAACTATTTTATCTATTGATGGGTTAGCAGCTTCAGCTACTGATAATGATTCACCTTTTGACTTTATTAAAGACCCTTCAGCTTTACCTGACGAAAAGGCAGAAATCGTCGAATTAAGTAAATTAATAAAACAAGCAATAGCAACATTACCTCAAAAAGAACGTACGGTTGTTGAATACCGATTTTACCGTAATATGCAAGCAAAAGATATTGCTAAACAAGTTGGACTTTCACCTTCTAGAATTACCAGAATTGTTCAATCTGCATTAGCTAGTATTAGAGAATACTTAGCAGCTAGAGGCAGGCAGGATTACTAGTAATGAAAGAGTATCAGTTTTATATTGTTCCAACACCTATTGGAAATCTTCAAGACATGACTTTTCGTGCTATTGAAGTTTTAAAATCTGTTGATGTTATA
>CALVEW010000096.1 GCA_944326645.1 Candidatus Gastranaerophilales bacterium | reverse complement strand
AAACATAACTTTTAGGGTACTAAGTCAAGCTCTAAGGAAGTTGCATTTCTTTAGGGCTTGCCCCTATGTTTTTATTATAATTCATTTATACAAGAAATCAATAGCAAGCATCAACTTTAGTATCAAAATAAATACACATATACCAATTGTAAATATATTAAAATTATAGTAAGATAATTTTAGGGTAGTACCTTATTACCTCCGTCTGCACACGCTTTTTACTAAGAAAACGGCAGAGAAAGGAGGTGAGAACATGAAGTTAGCTTTGAATTTATTTCTTGATTTATTTATTAAGAAATACAAGAAAAAAGCTCCAGAGCTGGAACTCTTGGAACTTTTTTTAAATAGCTAATTTTAGGGTACTAAGTCAAGCTCTAAGGAAGTTGCGTTTCTTTAGGGCTTGCCCCTATGTTTTTATTATAATTCATTTATACAAGAAATCAATAGTAAGTATTAACTTTTATATTAAAATAATATGCATATATTAATTGTAAATATATTAAAAATACAGTAAAATATTTTAGGGTAAGCTTCCTTACATCCCAGCCGACACAGACTTGTTAAGTAGAAAATGGCGGCAAAGGAGGTGAGAATGTGAAAATCTGTATAACAGAAAAAGCGTTATGGCTTATCCTGTTGATAATCATAACGCTTACTTTCACGAAATAGGGAAGTTAAGAAAGACTTAAAGAGATACGACCTCTTTAGGTCTTTTCCCTATATAAATATTATAATTTATTTTCATTAGAAATCAATAGGAATAATAATTCTAATTTTATAAATATTAATATATTTACATTTATATCCCAATATGAGATAATTATTTCATATCAAAACAGAGTACAGGCTAAAGATTTTTGATTATTTTTTCGCTGAATTTTAAAAGAAAGGAGGTTGAATTGATAGTCAAAATCAGCGAAAAAGAGTTAATACTATTAATAGTAATAACTCTTCTAACCAAAGTCCTTTAATTAGGACACGGGCCTGGGTGTTAGCGCCACCCTTGCCTGTATTCTTATTTTAACTTATTTTTTATTTTTTACAAGGGGGAGGGGGTAAATAGGGGTAAATGGGGGTAATTGTAAGGGGTAAATATAGATTGAGTTGATATTCTGTCTACTAGTTAAATGAAAGGGAGAAAATTGTTCTGCAAACCGTATAGAAATATTAGGGGTAGGGATAGAAGTAAATTTAATATAGTTTAGATTCTGGTTTACATGTTAGATATAAATAATTATCTTATAGGTTGAATTTAAGCTTTAAGTATAGTACCGTATAATAAGTAGAAAATAGTTATGAGGGAAGTCTGAATGTCTGTTAGAAAAATTGTTCAATACGGTACTCCATCTCTTAGAGAACCATCAAAAGAAGTTCATAAAGTATCATCTAAAATCAAAACTCTTATTAAAGATATGCTTGATACAATGTATGTTAATAATGGTGTTGGACTTGCAGCTCCTCAAGTTGGGGAGAATTTAAGAATTTTCGTTATTGATGTTTCAACAAACGATGAACCCCTTAATCCTATCGTATTCATTAACCCTAAAATAATCAAAAAATCAGGATTAATGAAAGGTGATGAAGGTTGTTTAAGTTTCCCTCAAGCATATACAGAAGTTTGGAGATACAAAAAAGTTACTGTTAAAGCACAAGATAAAAACGGACGTCCTTTCATTCTTGAAGCAGACGGAAACCTTCTTGCAAAAGCTATTCAACATGAATTTGACCACTTAGACGGAGTTTTATTTATTGATCACGCAACTAATAGATTTGCAGCGGATGAAGAACTTGCTAAACATAATCTTCCTCCTGTTGAAGTGGAAAAAATGATTGAAATTCCTGAAGGATTAGAAGAAGAAGCTGAAACTGAGGATAAAGAATAGATGATTAATATTGTTTTTTTCGGAACACCTGATATTGGGCTTAAGTCTTTAGATTATTTATTCAAATCAGATAAAATTAATGTTCAAGCAGTTGTTACACAACCCGATAAACCTTCTGGCAGAGGACATAAGATCACTATGTCACCTATCAAAAGATATGCGTTAGAAAATGATATTCCTGTTTTTCAACCAAAATCTATCAGAAAAGAACCGGAAATTATGGATGCTTTAAGAAAATTAGAGCCTGATTTCTTTGTAACTTTTGCATTCGGGCAAATTTTATCACAAGAAGTTTTGGATATTCCGAAATATGAAACAATCAATCTACACGCATCACTTTTACCTAAATACAGAGGCGCTAACCCTATCCAAAGAGTAATAATTGACGGAGAAAAAGAAACAGGTATTTGCACAATGATTACTGAATTAGGGCTTGATTGTGGTGATGTTTGCATCAAAAAACCTATTCCAATTCCTGATAATATGACTTGCGAAGATTTATATAATCAAATTTCAGAAGATTCACCTGAATTAATTGAAGCAACTCTTATAGGAATTGTTGAAAACTCTTTATGCCCAACTCCTCAATGCGAAGATGGAGTTTGTATGGCAAACAAATTAAGCAAAGAAGAATGTAAAATTGATTGGAGCAAATCTGCAAAAGATATACACAACTTAGTTCGTGGAATTTATCGTTGTCCTTCTGCATTTTTCTCTTTAAATAATAAATTAGTAAAAGTTTTAACAACAGAAGTTGTAGAACCTAGACAAGAAGCTTCATTCTATGCAGATTTTATACCTGGAACAGTTGTTGGGAAACTTAAAGACGGAATCGAAGTTTTAACAGGTGACGGAATCATAAAACTTATAACAGTTAAACCTGAAGGTAAAGGTGAAATGAGAGCTGCTGACTGGTTCCATGGAGTTCAAGGAGTTAAAAATTTATGATTACAAAAGGTATAAGAGGCGCTATTACAGTTGAAAATAATACCAAAGAAGATATTAAATCAGCAACTATTGAACTTTTGGAAAAATTAATCAAAGAAAATAACATAAAAAAAGAAAATATATCTCATGCAATTTTCACATTAACAAATGATTTGAATGCTGAATTTCCTGCAAAATTTGCTCGTTTAGATTTTGGTTGGGACAATATTGCAATGATGTGTTTTCACGAACTTGATGTTCCAAACTCTTTAGAAAAATGTTTAAGAGTTCTTGTTGTTGTAAATGTTGAAGATAATTTTGAACCTAAATTTGTTTACCTAAAAGGGGCTGAAAAGCTTAGAAAGTAAGGTTGACAAATACTGAAAAATCGGAAATAATAAAAACATAGGGAAACGGCTCCAAGAATTGCCGTTCTTGAAACCGTTCTTCGCTCCCTATATGAACATCGAAATCAAATTTAAAATGTATCCTACTACTCTTAGGGTACATTTTATTTTTTCTCTATTCATTGCATCACCCCCTTTCAACCTTATTCTTTGCTATTCGTGTGTTGAGGGAGTAATAAAGAGCTTACCCTTTAATTTTTATTTTATCATATCATATCTATTTTGCATATATTTTCTTCTATTTATAATAAGAGTATATTATGGTTGACAAATACTGGAAAATCGTAAATAATAAAAATGCAGGGTGAAGCCTTGTAAGAAGTGGATTTTCTTTAAAGGCTTTCTTCACACCCTACAACCAAATAATGATAATTCTTAAAACCGCTATAATTACCGTTATAGTGGTTTTTATCACTTTTTGAATCATAGTGATTGCCTCCTTTCTTGACTGATTTCTTCAAAAATTCGTGTGCCAAGTGGAAGCGTGTGCTTACCCTGCAAATTTATTTTATCATATTATATTAATTTTGCATATATTTTCTGTTTTATATATATTTATTTTTTGATATAATACTTGTATGAAAATACTTATTGTTGATGATATGGCAGCTTGGAGAGAGTTCCATAAAAATATTTTAGAAGAACTTTTTATTGAATTGGATAAAACAGATTATTCTATCGATTTAGCAAACTATGCAAGAGAAGGTTTAGATAAAATTTATGAAAATTCTGCAAATCCATATGATTTAATAATTACAGATTTGCAAATGGAAGATGAATTCTCACCTAAATACGCAGGTGAATGGCTTGTTGAACAAATCCAAAACATGCCGGCATATAGAAAAAGTAGAATTATAATTTCATCAGGAACATATAATATAAAAGCTATTGCAGAAAATTATAATGTAGAATATATGCCAAAGAGAATCGCTTGTAGTGATATAAACGGTTATAAAGAATTTTTGAAAGGATAATATGGAAGAAAAAGAACCTAAAAAAATTATAGGTCTTATGTCTGGAACATCTTGTGATTCAATAGATGCAGGTTTATGTATTGTAAACCCTGATTTATCTTGCGAACTTATTCAGGGAATTAATTATAAATATCCTTCACATATACAAGCAAAAATTTTTCAAGCATTCTCTCAAGAAATCTCTATAAAAGAATTATGTCAACTTAATTTTGCAATTGGAGAATGTTTTGCAGATGCTGCAAATGTACTTATTGCAGAACACGGAAAACCTGATTTGATATCAAGTCACGGTCAAACAGTTTATCATTTCCCTTATGATGAAAAAATTGATGACATCAGTTTAAAAAGTACATTACAAATTGGAGATAGTTCAGTCATCGCAGCAAAAACAGGATGTATGACAGTATCAAATTTTAGAGAAGCAGACATCGCTCACGGAGGACAAGGTGCGCCTTTGGTTTGTTTTGCAGACCGTCAATGGTTTAAAAATGCAGCTGTTCAAAACATAGGAGGAATTTCAAATGTAACTGTTGTTTCAGATGATTGTCTACCTTTTGGATTTGATACAGGCTGTGGAAATATTATGATTGATGATTGTGTTAAAAAATTCTATAATCAACCTTATGACAAAGATGGTGAAATCGCTAAAAGTGGTATGATATCTGAAAGTTGGCTAAACTGTCTTTTAGAAGATGAGTATTATTTTATTTCACCTCCAAAGACAACAGGTAGAGAATATTTTTCTCCTAAATATATCGAAAATATTTTAAAATTTGCACCGGAAAATCCTGAAGATATTATTGCAACATTAACTGCGCTTACTGCAAAAACAATTGCTCAAGCATACGAAAGATTTGTTTATCCTAATGCTCATATAAATGAAGTTATAATAGGCGGAGGCGGTGCTTATAATAAATATATGATGAAGCTTTTAAGAGGTTACATTCCTAAACATATTGAACTTAAAACTCATGAAGATTATGGAATTTCTAATAATTTCAAAGAAGTTATGGCATTTGCTCTATTAGGTTATTGCAATTATTATAGAATCCCTAACAATGTTCCATCATGCACAGGAGCTGATAAATCTGTTGTATTAGGCAAAATTTCTTATCCTAACTAATTTTTTAGTGATATAATTTAGTCAGGGATACAAATAAAAATAAAGGTATGAATATTATGGGAATTAAGCCTTGGAATGAATATTTTATGGATTTAGCTAAAACTTGTGCAACTCGCTCAAATTGTATTAGAGCGCATGTTGGAGCAGTTATTGTTGGACAAGATAAAAAAATTAAAGCCACAGGCTACAATGGTACACCTTCAGGAGTTGAATCTTGTTATGAAAGAGGTGAATGTTTTAGAATCAAGCATAATATCCCATCAGGAACAAGATACGAAACTTGTCGTTCAATTCATGCTGAACAAAATGCTATAATACAAGCAGGTCAAGATAGATGTATGGGTGCATCTATGTATATCTATGGACATAATTTTATTTGTATTCTTTGCAAAAGATTTATCGTTCAAGCAGGTATCAAAGAAGTTTTTCTTAAAAAAGACGATAACTCTGAAATTATCAGAGTTACTGTTGACGATATTAAAAGAGAACTTGAAGAACAAGCTGAACTTGTTTAATTATTTAATAATTTTTTGTGTATCAATATAGCCTGCATAACCAAATGATGCAAGATTTTCAGCTGTATAGGTTTTTCTTATTAATCCATCTCTAGGATTAACTTCTTTAAAATCACCTATATATTGAGCCCCTAATATACCATCCTTTGAGTTTTTAACAAGATCTCGCTCAAAATTTTCACCTGTTAAAAACTCATTCGCATTCCCTTCAATAACGGTAATTGTCCCATCTTCATTTACGGATTCTAAAATACCAATATGACTAGAGTTTTTTTGTTTTAATTCTCCATTAGGGAGCTCTGCAATATATGATGATTTCCAAATAATAAAATCACCCTCTTTCATTTCATTGAATTGAGTTTTTATTTGAGCTTCCCTTTGTTTGCGTTCCCACAAGTAATTTGATTCTGTTGCTTTATTTGTTTTTATAGGGCGGTAGTATCCTTTATTTTTTGCCCAATTTATAAATTGTTGAACTTGTATTTTGTGCCCACCAACATTCATCTCTGCTTCTTCAGATAAATGACTAACTGCATGTGCACACCATTCATGGTCTATATTGCCATAATTCCCGATAAAATGCATTTGTGTTTTTGTACGTTCATCAACAGATAATTTTGAATATTCTTCTTTACTTACTTCTTGAAAACCTAAATGATTTTGCGCTATTTTTAATAAATTTGTTTTATGAGAGGCTTCATATAATAATGATTTTGTTTTATCTCCAAATGGATTTTTTTCTTGTCCTATTTGAGGAATTGTTATTGAAACCTTTTGAGATTTA
>CALVEW010000095.1 GCA_944326645.1 Candidatus Gastranaerophilales bacterium | reverse complement strand
AATAATGTATCATCAGAACCGATACCAACATTGTTACCAGGGTGAACTTTTGTTCCGCGTTGTCTAACAATGATGTTACCAGCTTTAACCATTTCGCCACCGAATTTTTTAACGCCTAAACGTTTAGCTTCCGAATCACGACCGTTACGGGTAGATCCCATACCTTTCTTATGTGCCATTGTTTATTCTCCTTTGTAATTATTATCTAATACCTTATGCTTCTGTTGATTCAGCTTCAGCAGCTTTTTTAGAAGCAGTTGTTCTGATTTTGTTAATCATTACTCTTGTAAATTCTTGTCTATGACCACGTTTTAGTCTATAGCCTTTTTTAGGTCTTTGTTTGTAAACGATAACTTTTTTAGCTTTACCGTGTTTTACAATTGTTCCTTCAGCTTTTGCGTTTGCTACATAAGGTTGACCTACTTTTGATTTTTTGCCGTTTACAATCATAACAACTTTATCAAAAACAACAGAAGAATCAGCTTGACCTTCTAATAATTCAACGTCAACGTAACGACCTTCTTCTACTTGATATTGTTTGCCACCAGTTTCGACTATTGCGTACATTTTAGTATCCTTTCTTTTTGAGGAATCGTAACCATTTAAGGTTTTCTAAAACGATTAACCTATCTAACACTACTTGGATTACACACAGTAACCCGTAATTTAAGAATATTATAAAAGAAATCTATTGTCAAACGCGTTCATTATAAAAACTAAATGACTTTATACCATTATATATTGCAGCATTGCCAAGTTCTTCTTCTATTCTTAAAAGTTCATTATATTTAGCTAATCTATCACTTCTTGAAAGAGAACCTGTTTTAATTAATCCGCAATTAGTTGCTACAGCTAAATCAGCAATAAAGGTGTCTTCTGTTTCTCCTGAACGATGAGAAATTATTGTTGTATAACCTGCTTTTTTAGCCATATCAATTGCAGCCATTGTTTCTGTTAATGTGCCGATTTGATTTAATTTGATTAGTACTGAATTCGCAACATTTTTTTCAATTCCTTCTGAAATTCTCTTTGTATTGGTTACAAATAAATCATCTCCAACTAACTGACATTTTGCACCTAATCTTTCAGTTAAAAGTTTCCAACCTTTCCAATCATCTTCAGCAACACCATCTTCTATTGAAATAATTGGGTATTTATTTACTAAAGATTCTAAATAATCTACCATTTCTTCTCTAGTAAAAGACTTATTCATACCAGTAAGATTATATTTTTTATCTTCAAAGAATTCAGACGATGCAACATCCAAACATATTTTCACATCATCTGTTGTATATCCTGCTTGTTTAATTGATTCAATAATTAAATCTAATGCTTCTTCATTTGATGAAATATTAGGAGCAAAACCTCCTTCATCACCAACTGAAGTGCATAAACCTTTTTCCTTCAATATATTTTTTAATGTATGGAATACTTCTGCTCCCATTTTTACTGCTTGTTTAAAGTTTTTTGCACCAACAGGTGATATCATAAATTCTTGAAAATCAAGCGCATTATCAGCATGAACCCCACCATTTAAAATATTCATCATAGGAGTTGGTAAAACTCTCGCTTCAATTCCACCTAAATATCTATATAATGGCATATGATATCCTTGAGCAGCTGCTCTTGCAATTGCTAAAGAAACACCTAGTATAGCATTTGCACCTAATCTGGATTTATTATCAGTTCCATCTAAGGTCAACATTAAAGCATCTAAATCTTGTTGATTTGCAGGATTTTCACCAATCATTTCAGGGGCTAAAACAATATTTACATTATCTACAGCTTTTGAAACACCTTTCCCCATAAAATCGAATTGATTTCCATCTCTAAGTTCCAATGCTTCATATACACCTGTTGAAGCTCCTGATGGGACTGCAGCTCTACCTACAACACCGCTTGATAGTCTTACATCAACTTCTACTGTTGGGTAACCTCTTGAATCTAATATTTGTCTTGCATTAACGTCTTCTATAAATAAACCCATAAAACACTCCTTGGATTTTTGTGTGAACAGATTATATTATTTCACTTTTTATTCAATATGTAAATAAGTATCCTAAACGATTATTTTAAGTTATAATATTTTAAAGATAAGAGGTACATTATGAAAAAAAGTTTAGTAAAATATCCGTTTTTAACAAAAGATGTAGAAGTTTATGAAAGAGAAAATGGGCATAAAATTGTTCTTGCTCACAAAGAAGGTGGCTTAGTTAATATAAGCACTTGGGTTAGAACAGGTTCAATAAATGAAACAGATAAAGATAATGGTATCTCACATTTCCTTGAACACTTGATGTTTAAAGGGACACATAAACATAAAGCAGGCGAATTTGATAGAATTTTAGAATCAAAAGGTGCAATAGTTAATGCTGCGACATGGAAAGATTATACTTTCTACTATGTAACATTACCTAAAGGAGAAAATAACAAAGATTTCTACTTAGCACTTGAACTCCATGCTGATATGATGATAGATCCTGTACTTCCTCCGGAAGAAATTGGCGCTCCATTTAATTTTGAAGATAAAACCGTTACAGATAAAAGAGAACGCCATGTTGTTATTGAAGAAATTAGAATGAGAGAAGACCAACCTTGGACTAAAGTATATAATGCTGCTAATAGAGCTATGTATACTAACCATCCATATAAAAGAGATGTTATTGGAACACCACAAATTATTTCTCAAGTTCCACAAGAAGAAATAATGAACTATTACAAAACATTCTATTCTCCAAATAACATGACAACTATTGTTGTTGGAGATTTTGATAGTAAAGATGTTTTGGAACGTATTGAAAAACTTTTTGATTTCAATGGTAGACCTGAACACATAAATAACAATTATGAAATTGATACCCCAACACAAGAAACAAAATATCTTGAAAATACAGCTTGTATTAATTCAGCATTCTTAATGTTTGGTTACTTAGGAACACCTGCTAATAATATCAAGGATAATATTCTTTTAGATATGCTATCAATAATATTAGGAGAAGGGTCTAGTTCAAGACTTTATCATAACTTAATTGAAAAACAGCCAACACCAATATTTAACATGATTGATGCAGAACATTATCTATTTAAAGACGGTGGTAACTTCTTTATACAAGGAAACTTTATCCATGAAAAGAAAGAAGAAGCTATTGAACTTGTAAAACAAGAATTAGAAAAAATTAAAGAAAATATTACAGAAGACGAATTTAAAAAGGCAAAGAAAAAAATTCAATCAAGGTTTGCATATAATGCAGAAACAGTTTCTGAGATTGGAGAAACAATAGGTTATTATATGACTGTATGCAACAATTTAGCACTTGTTGAAGATTATTTGAATATATTAAACGATATTACTATTAGTGATTTACACGATGCAGCAGTTAAGTATTTTAATATTAATAATGCAGTTATATCTGTATTAATGCCGGAAAAATCATCTAATTAATGCTGTTTTAACTAAAATTTATTAATTATAATATGTATTATGAAAAGATTTATAATACTACTATTTTTTATATTTTTATTTACACAGCCTGCAAATGCAATCAAAATAGGCTTAATTCAGAATGAAAACAAAGTATATTTTGGAACAGCAACAGAAGGGCAGATTGTCGACACATGCACAAGCAAACAAATAATGCCTTTGTGTAAGCTTACAACCTATGAAATAAAAGGCAAACGTAACCATATAGAAATCCGAACAGAAGATAGCGACAAGCTAAAAATAGAAGCTGATAAAATCACAATTAGAACATTTGATTCCAATTCATATATTTGTGTAAAACAAAAGTGGTATCGTGGCACAATACACATTATAAATAATGATGGCGATTTAACAGTAATTAATGATGTCGGAATTGAAGATTATGTAAGAGGTGTAACCCCTGCAGAAATGCCTTCATCTTGGAATATGGAAGCATTAAAAGCACAAGCAATAGCCGTTAGAAGTTATGCGATAGCCAACTTAGGCAAACATGCCAAAAAGGGATTTGATTTAACAGACGACACACAAGACCAAGTTTATAATGGAGTACTTGCCGAAACTCAAGCTACAAATCAAGCAGTTAAAGAGACAGAAGGGTTAGTTTTAACTTATGATAACAAAATAATATCAACTATGTACTCTGCATCAGCAGGCGGACAAACAAAATCAGCACTTGAAGCATGGGGAAACGATATTCCATATTTACAATCTGTAAAATCTTTTGATGATGAAACAGGCAAAAGAGGGCATGGTGTCGGAATGACTCAATATGGTGCTAAAAACCTTGCAGATATGGGATATAACGCCTATCAAATTCTTGCCTATTTTTATACTGGAGCACGTTTTGCAAAAATAAATTCGGAAATATATAAATAAAAAATAAAAATCGGGCTAACATGCCTAATATAATTATGTTTCAATATGTTAAAATGCTTGCAATATCAATTCAAATGTGTATAATAGGATAATGAAGTGCTTGAACATAAGAGTTTAAGCCGTAACCGTTAGTAGAAAAGGAGACTTTTATGAACAAAGAAGAATTAGTAAAAGAAATTGCAAAAAAAGCTAGCGTATCTCAAAAAGCAGCTTCTGATATTTTATCAGCTACTTTAGAAGTTATTGAAAAAACAGTTGCTAAAGGTAAAAAAGTTACTTTAGTTGGTTTCGGTACTTTCGAAGCTCGTAAAAGAGCAGCTAGAACTGGCCGTAACCCACAAACTGGTGCTGAATTAAAAATCGCAGCTAAAACAGTTCCTGCTTTCTCAGCTGGTAAAAAATTCAAAGAATTAGTTAAGTAATTAACTTTTAATTCTTAATCAAAATGTGAGAGGAAATGGATTTATTCATTTCCTCTTTTATTATATTAAATACTGTTGTTTTAGTTTTGCTAAGATACTTCTTAAACAGATTAATAAAATAAAAGTTAATAAGAAAGATGAAGATGCAAATGCAGCCCAAAACGCAAATAAGTGATGTTCAAAATGTAATGCACAGTAATAACCTGCAGAAACACCAACTATTAAATACGCAATTAAGTTAGAAAACATTACAATATTGGTTCTTTTTAAGCCTTTAAACACTCCCCCCATAGCAACTTGTAACCCATCACTAACCTGAAAAGCAGCTAGTACATACATTACAGGAATAATTATTTGAATTAATGATTCATCAACTGTAAATACAGAAGCAAAGAACCTTGAACAAGTTGCATACATAAAACTTGCAAATAGCATAAAGCTTACTGTAATAACTATTCCATTTTTTATATAAGAAATTAATTCAGAATAATTTTTTGCACCGTTTGCAAACCCCACCTTAACAGCTATTGCATTTGATAGTGCTAATGGGAACATAAAAGACATATTTGCAAGGGTCATAATAATATTTTGAGCGGCAGCATAAATCCCATTTATACGTCCCATCAATATTGCCATAGAATTAAACGATAAAAACTCTATAACAATAGCCATAGATATTGGAGCACCAACTTTTAAAATTTGCTTATAATACTTTTTGTCACAAAAATCTTCAAAATGGAATTTATATAAGCAGAATATTAACAAGCCGACTCCTGAGAATGTTCTTGCAACTAAACTTGCAACTGCAAGACCTGCAACCCCCATTTCAGGAAAACCGAAAAGTCCAAAAACTAATATAAAGTTTAAAATTACGTTAATTATAACTGATACCAACATAAGGAAATTGGGTAAAAATACAACCTCATAAGCTTGTAAAAATTCTTTTAAAGCCACATGAAGAATCATACCAAATGAAGAAAAAGCAATAATATAAGTATATATCTTCACATCTTCCAATAAATTAGGAGAATAGCCTAAATATTTTAGAAAAGGAATATAACCTAATGTTATAAATAAAAGTAAAAATGAAATAAGTATTGAAAATCTTAATGTTGGATAAAAATACTTTTTAGCTTTACAGCCCGCACCCCTAATATTCGATAAGAGAGGTGAAACACTAAGCAATAATCCAACTCCTAGCATAGAAACAGTTGCGTGAATAGATGTTGCAATACTAACAGCAGCAAGAGTTCCGGTAGAATACCTTCCTGCAACAAAACAATCGCCTGCATTAATCAAAATTATACCGATATTTCCCATAAATATCGGTAAAGCTAATTTTATAAGTTCTGAAATGTATTTTTTGTTAATTAATTGCATACTTTCCTTTTATAAACATACAATCACCATAACTATAGAACCTATATTTGTTCTCAATTGCAGTTTTATAAGCTTCAAAAATAAAATCTTTACCTGCCAATGCGGATACAAGCATCAATAGAGTTGATTTAGGTAAATGGAAATTAGTTATTAATTTATCTATTACCTTAAACTCATAAGGAGGATAAATAAATAAAGTAGATGCAGATTTGCACTCTTTTATACATCCAAACTCCTTGTAAGCAGACTCTAATGTTCTTACAGTTGTTGTACCAACTGCAACAATTTTTTTGCCTTGAGCTTTAGCATTATTAATTAAATCTGCAGTTTCTTTTGATATTTCATATGTTTCAGAATCCATTTTGTGTTCTAAAACATCATCACATTTCACAGGTCTAAAAGTTCCTAAACCTACATTTAGAGTAACATAGCCTATTTCTACCCCTTTAGCTTTTAATTTTTCAAGGATTTCAGATGTAAAATGTAACCCTGCAGTAGGAGCAGCAACAGAACCTTCCTTTTTCGCATAAACTGTTTGATATCTGTCATAATCTAATGCTTTTAATT
>CALVEW010000094.1 GCA_944326645.1 Candidatus Gastranaerophilales bacterium | reverse complement strand
GAAAGAATAAATCTGTTTTAAAGAATCAACAATTGCTGTACCAATTTTTTTATAAGTAGGACGTCCAAATTGACAGGCCTGATTTTCTGGACTAACTTGTAAAAAATTAATCTTATTATAACCATCTTTTTCTATTAATTCGACAACACCAAGAACTTTATCCGGTTTTATATAATCATAACTTTCATTTTGAGTTGTTAGCCCGTACACATGTTTATTTTCTTTTTTAAAATCTTCATACTTAAAATGTTCTTTTATATCGAGAGCATAACAATCACCCCATAAATCACTTGTTTCTTTAAGGGTAAATAAATCTTTCTTATTTTCTTGATTAAACTCTACAAAATTAGCCTCACAAGGTTTATATTTACTGCCATCCCTTTTTAAAATATTAATTGAGTTTATATGCGTTGCTTTAAAATTTATATTATTCATACTTGTTTTAAAACTAAACATATTTTTTTTTGCTAAAAGAATGGCGTAAATTTATATTTACGCCATTTTAAATATATAGATAAGTGATGAGATTAGTCTAATGTATCAATTTGTTTACTTTATGTCATAAGGTCTTTTTCAAATCCTAGTCAACATAACAGCTTAATAATGTATTATTCTTCATCTTCTTCAAAGCACGCAATTCTGTTTGTCGAATACATTCTTTGGTTACACCATAAATGTTTCCGATTTCTTCTAATGTTCTGCGTGTAATATCCCCCAAGCCGTAGCGCATCTTAACAATTGCTTGTTCTCTATCTTTTAAGGTAGAAATAACAATTTCTAAATCCTTTTTAAGATTTTCTGATTCAACACTTAAAGAAACATCAGCTTTAGTGTCTTCTAAAATGTCAGCAACGTTAAGTTCTTTCCCATTCTGACACTCCATACTTCCTTCGATTGATATTGTTTTTGAATATGCTGATAAGAATGTATCAAGCTTATCTTCAGAAATATTCATTTTTTCAGCAACATCTTTATTTTTAACCTGACAGTTGTATTTTCTTTCCATTTCTGATTTTATTTTTGAGAATTTTGATAAAGTTTCTTGAATATATACAGGTATTTTCATACTGTGTGATTGTTCAGAAATTGCTTTAAACATAGCTTGTTTAATCCACCAAGTTGCATATGTTTGGAATTTATAACCTAATTTCCAATTAAATTTATCAACTGCAACCATTAAACCTAAATTACCTTCTTGAATCAAATCAATTAATGGTAAAGATGACATATGAATTGCTTTTTTAGCTACTGTTACAACTAATCTTAAATTTGATTGAATTAATGTTTTCTTAGCTTCTTCATCTCCTGCTTTTGCTTTTCTTGCAACTTCTTTTTCCTCTTCTGCTGATAATTGAGGGAATTTTGAAATATCTCTAATATAACGAGATAAATCAGAATCTGAAGAAGCTTTTAATACTAAATTTTTTGAAGGGTTACTGTTTGCTTTGTTAGTTTTCTTCATTTTAATAGGTAACTGCTCTGCCATACATAAACTCCTTAATACACTATACACTATCTTTTATATTCAATTTTGGGGTACTCTATCCATTTGAGCAAAATTATTAATACACAACCTTAAAAACTTAGCTCTCGATATATACTCAGTATATACCAAAGTATATACTTTTGTCAACCTTTTATTTACAATTGTTTACAAAAAGTACTAGGAGTTTTTAATATTTATAGTATAATGAAATGGTAAGAAATAAAGTAATAGTAAATAATTTCGGCTATCGAGCAGTCGAAGAAAGAAGGTAAGATGATACCAGAAACAAAACAAATGAGCCTGGAAATTGGCGGAAAAACAGTAACGATTGAAACAGGAAAGTATGCTCAATCAACAAATGGTAGTGTAACTGTAAGATGCGGAGACACTATGTTATTTGTTCATGCTGTAGTTAGTAAAGAACCAAGAGTTGGGATAGATTTTTTCCCATTATTAATTGATTATGAAGAAAGAATGTCTGCAATAGGCAGAATACCTGGGGGATATAACAGATCTGAAGGTAAAGCAAGTGACAAAGCTATTTTAGTATCAAGATTAATTGATAGACCAATCAGACCATTATTCCCTAAAGGATATAGAAATGATATTCAAATCGTAGCTCAATTATTCAGCTATGACCAAGAAAATCAACCTGACACATTAGCAATGTTAGGTGCATCTTGTGCATTAATGTTAACAGGAGCTCCATTTGAAGGACCTATTGGTGCTGTAAGAGTTTCAAAAGATGAAAATGGTAATTTCATTGCAAACCCTACACATCAACAAGCTAAAAATTCAGATTTAGATATTGTTGTAGCTGGAACACATGATTCTGTAATCATGGTTGAAGCAGGATGTAACTTCGTATCAGAAGATGACATTATGTCTGCAGTTGAATTTGCTCAAGGTGAAATAAGAAAACAATGCGATGCACAAGTTGAATTTGCAAAACAATGTGAAGTTGTTAAAGAAGAATTTGTTAATCCATATGACACATCAGAAATTAAACAAATTATTGATGAAACTGCTCATGATATGATTTTTGATGCTTATCATAATTTTGATAGAGAATACAGAAAAAATAAATTGGAAGAAGCTAAAAACCTTGTAAAAGAAAAAATTGATGCTCTTCCAGAAGATCACGCAATAAAAACAATGATGGAAGAAACAGGTATTGATTTTGTTGCAGAAGAATTTAAAGCTGCTGAAAAGAAAATCATGAGAGCAATGATTTTAGATGAAAACGTTAGAGCAGACGGAAGAAAACCTAATGAAGTTAGACCTATTTGGTGTGAAGTTGGTGTTATTCCAAGAGCTCACGGTTCTGCAGTATTCACAAGAGGTCAAACTCAAGTATTATCAGTTGCAACTTTAGCAGGTCCTGCTATGAAACAAGAACTTGACGGAGTTGATCCACAAACTGAAAAAACTTATATGCACAAATATATCTTCCCTGGATTCTCTGTTGGTGAAGTAAAACCTTTAAGAGGACCTGGAAGAAGAGAAGTTGGACACGGAAACTTAGCAGAAAGAGCTAATGTTCCTGCTTTACCTTCACAAGAAGAATTTGGTTATACAATCAGAGTTACATCTGACGTATTAGAATCAAACGGTTCAACATCAATGGCATCTACTTGCGGTTCATCAATGGCATTAATGAATGCAGGTGTTCCTGTAAAATGTATGATTGGCGGTGTTGCAATGGGTATGATTACTGAAGAAGGTAGAGAACCTGTTGTATTAACAGATATACAAGGCATTGAAGACTTCCTTGGAGATATGGACTTCAAAGTAACAGGTAATGATACAGGTATTACTGCACTTCAAATGGATATGAAAGCTAAAGGTATTGCAAATGATACTTTAAGACGTGCTTTACAACAAGCAAAAGAAGGCAGACTTCATATTTTAGGCGAAATGAGAAAAGCTATTACTGAACCTGGACCAATGTCTCCATTTGCACCAAGTATATCAACAATGACAATTCCAGCTGAAGACATTGGAATTGTTATCGGACCTGGAGGAAAACAAATTAGAGCAATCATTGATGCATCAGGAGCTGAAATTGATATTCAAGATAATGGAGTTGTTACAATCACTTCTAACGACCAAGAAGGTGCTGAAATCGCTAAGAAAATGATTAGAGATTTAACTTTCAAACCTGAAGTTGGAATGATTTTAAAAGGTAAAGTTGTAAGAATTATACCTATTGGAGCTTTCGTTGAATTAGGTGGCGGTAAAGACGGTATGGTTCACATTTCACAAATTTGCCAAGAAAGAATTGAAACTATTGAACCTCATGTTAATATTGGCGATGAAGTTATCGTTAAAATTATCAAAATTGACGATAAAGGCAGAGTTAATTTAACAATCAAGGGTGTTTCTGAAGAAGAAAAAGTTCAGTTCAATTCTTAATTAACTAATTAGATATAGTAAAGAGGTGGAATAGATTATTTCACCTCTTTATTTTATAAGGAGAATATTATGGATTTTGTTATTGACAAAGAAAAATGTATTCATTGCGGACAATGCATTAAAGACTGTGTATCTGGAATTATTGAATTTAATGATGATAATTTTCCTTATATTACAGACGAAAATCGTTGTATCAAATGTCAACATTGTTTAGCGGTTTGTCCTACAGGAGCATTAAAAATATTCAACAAAAATCCTGAAAATTCTGAACTTACAAACAACTTTCCAACAGATGAACAATTATTAAACCTAATTAAATCAAGAAGAAGCTATAGACACTATAAAGCTGAAAATATCTCAAAGGATTTGATGGATAAATTAAAAAATATGTTAAAATACCCACCAACAGGCTGTAACTTCCATAAACTTCACTTTTCAATAATCGAAGATATTGAAGTAATGGATAAGTTTAGAGATATGACAAATAGTAAAATTAAAAAACTATTCTCAACAAAAAAATTATCTTCAATAGTCAATAAATTTTCAAAATATAAAGATGCATTTCTAAATGGAGAAGATGTTATATTTAGAGATTGTCCACACATGATTGTTGTATCATCTCCAATTAATGCACCATGTGCCCCTGAAGATGCAATTATTAATTTGAGTTATTTTGAGCTTTATGCGCAAAGTTTAAATATTGGAACTTTATGGTGCGGGTTCGCAGAAATCTGCTTAAAAGTATTCCCAGATTTATGTGAATATTTAGAAATACCTGATGGTTACAAACCTATGTATGTAATGTTATTTGGGCTTCCGGATATACACTATACAAGAACTGTTCAACCGGAAGGATATCAAATTACATCAGTAAATAATAAACCAATTAAAATGAGTTTACTAAAAAAAATTAAAAGATATTTTTGGAATTTTATAAGATAAATAACTTATTAATATAAAAACAATTAATAAAGAGCTAAAATTCAGTAATATTAGAACTCTAAACTATACGGTTGATATTCTAATTTTTATACTAAAGATTCAAAAATTAAGTCCGTCTATCATGCTACATCAGACAATTTATGGAGAAGTAATGTCCGAACAGCTTACGATACCGGCAGTTAATAAGACTGAGGAAGCAGAAAAGGCACTAGAAAGTGCTCGTCTTGCGCACCAAAGATATCTTATAAAACAGCAAAAAGAAGACATTGATAGAGCAATACTATATTATGTTGATGCAATAAAATACAACCCTAAACTTGCAGAAGCATATTATCGTCTTGCAAGTCTTATGTGGGAAAAAGGACAAATTAGCTTAGAAAGTGCAATTGAACAATGTAAAACGGCAATAACTTTAGAGCCTGAAAATGTTAATGCACATATTTATACAGGATATTTTTATTCTCTTGCAAATGATTTTATAAATGCTGAAGAAGAATTTAAGATTGCTATAAATCAACAAAAAATGAACTCAGCAAGACCAAGATTATTTTTATCACAACTTATAAACAAACAAATGCACCTTGAAGGAAAAACGATAGGTGGAATGTTTAAGTCTTTTTATTATTTTGTCACAGGGAGCATTTTATTTATGAGCGATTACCCCGCATTAAAAATGATGTATGAATCGATATCAGATAATTTTTCTGTATTTTCTTACAAAACACTTGGTGCAACTCTAGAAAAAATTCGAATGTTTCCAACTGCATTCAATGCTTATGCTTTAGGCATGGAAAAAACTCAACATGGAGATGTTTTTTATAAAAAATTAGGAGATTTATCATTAGAATGTAATGATGTTGTTGCAAGTCTTGAATATTACAAAAATGCTCTAAAAACAACTCCACAAAACCGAGAAGTTCTAATAAAACTTGCTACAATAATGCAAACATATTTCCCTGACGAAATTGATACAATAATTGATTACTATAACCAATTATTAGAATTTGGAATAGATAACGCAAAAATTTATTATGAATTAGGTCATCTATATTTAAGACGAAATGACAAAATTAATTCAGTTTCAGCATTCAAGCTTGCATTAAATGAAGATAGTGAAAATCCTTATTATAATAATTCATTAGCATATGCCCTCGTTCGCGCAGAACTATACGATGATGCGATAGAATATTATCAAAAAGCAATTAAACTAAATCCTGATGCAGGATGGACATCTATTGTATGCCACGCACTAGGAGCATTATACGGAGAAGTCAAAGGAAATTTTGAAGCAGCAGAAGCAACATTCCAAGCAGGATTAGTGTTAGATTCTAATAACTATGATTTATTACTATCACTTGGGGATTTATTCATGGCAAAAGGTGATTTAGATAAAGCTATTAGAACCTATTGTGATGGAATTTCAATGAATCCGGATAACTTCCTTGCATATGCAAAAGCAGGACTTGCTTTATGGGAAAAAGATTATATTGAAGAAGCTTTGGTTTCGTTACACAAAGCAGTAGACTTAAATCCTGATTTTGAAGTTGCTCATAATAACTTAGGTGTAGTATATCTTGATGGAATTGGAGATGCTCAAGAGGCTGTAACACACTTTTTAAATGCAATTGAAATTAATCCTAATTACACTCTTGCATACTTTAACACAGGTCGTGCATACCAAGCTATGGAAGAAAAAACAAAATCAGCAGAATATTATCAAATGGCATTGGATTTAAATAAAATTACAAACGAATTAGATGAACGCGACATTTTAGATAGATTACACGGTTTATTTGATTAATAATTATCATCTAACAAATTTTCTGATTTAGATGAATTTACAGCTAACTCATCACAACGTTCATTGAATTCGTGCCCATTATGACCTTTTACCCAAACTAAATCAATATCATGAGGTTTCATAGCCAATAATAATCGTTGCCATAA
>CALVEW010000093.1 GCA_944326645.1 Candidatus Gastranaerophilales bacterium | reverse complement strand
GCTAACAAAGTTAGAAAAGAACCTTTAGGAGTTATGTTAAATGGTCTTGGAAAAGATGCAGCTTATATTATCGCTAGAATCAACGGTTTTACTGCTGTTGAAACAGAATACGATTATAAAACCGGAGAATTAAAAGTTGTAAAAGAAACTCCATTCTCAGATGGTGAAAGAGCTAAAGTAAAATGCTACGGTGCTGATGATGTATCAGAAGGTGTTGCTATTATGATTAAAGAAGGTGTTGATGTATCTATCACAGGTAACTCAACTAACCCAACAAGATTCCAACACCCAGTTGCAGGTACTTACAAAAAATGGTGTTTTGAAAATGGTAGAAAATACTTCTCAGTAGCATCTGGTGGTGGTACTGGTAGAACTCTTCACCCTGATAACGTTGCAGCTGGTCCTGCATCTTATGGTATGACAGATACTATGGGTAGAATGCACGGAGATGCTCAATTTGCTGGTTCATCTTCTGTTCCTGCTCACGTTGAAATGATGGGTGTTATCGGTATGGGTAACAACCCTATGGTTGGTGCAACTGTTGCTGTTGCAGTAGCTATAGAAAATGCTATGAAATAGAATATTTCAATATACTCTAAAGGGCTACCTTAATTTAGGTAGCCTTTTTTATGTCAATAAATATAAGTGGCGTTGATTTACCCCGGAAAAACCTTTTCTGGCAGCCATTAATAAACAACCTATAAATAAAGCTCCTGCAGATAAAGAAGTTGCAAGCTTAATTTTGCGTCTTGCAAAATCATCTGAGACACTACTAACAATTTGTTTTGAGGGAATTGCCTTCTTTAAGCCATAAGAAGGAGAATTCATAAAACTACTTACAGCACTAACTAACATAAAACACCTCTAAATATTAATAAAGAACACAAAACTACACTATCATTTTCGTACTTTTTTTGAGTTTGTCAAGAGGTAAGAGTTACACTTATTCTTTAATAAGGTCAAATGCTTGTTCTTGAGTATATCCAACTTCATCAATACCAATATTTCCCCAACCTGCTAGAATACAGGTAAGATTTTTTATATCTTTACAAGGGATTAAATTATGAGAATTATCATCAACAAAAAAAGCTTTTTCCGGATTATGTTTTTTCATATATGTTTCAAGAAATTCTGATTTATTTATAACATTTGCCAATTCTTCTTTCCCAACTATTTTATAATCAATACCTTTTCTTCTTATAGCAAAAGAATTTTTTCTTGAAACAATAACAATATCATATTTTACTTTATCCAAAGTATTTATCATATCCATAAAAGGGAATTTTTCTTCCAATTTATCAACATAATCAGGATAGTTTTCTATTAACCATTTACGCTTTTCCATATAAGATTTTTCAAAAACATCTTCTTCAGCTCTTAATCTATTATTAATATAATAGTTATATTTACTTACAAATTCTTTATCGGAAAGTTTATCATATTCAGTAAGAACTTTCATTAAATAAAAATATTGCCAAGAATTAAACACCAAAAATTTATACCTATAAAATTTACTATATAAATCAGGCTCAATTGGTGCAAAAATATCTGTACCTAAATATACATGCCTACATAATACAAAAGCTTCTTTCAAAGTGTCAAATAGTACACCGTCAAAATCAAGAAAAACCGTAATCATAAGATTAAAATAACACAATAATATAATAATTGTAAAATAATTTATGTTTATTTTATAATTCAAATATGAAGACAATAATATTTATATTTGGAACAAGACCAGAAATTATTAAATTAGCTCCGGTTATACTAGAATTAAAAAAATATCCGGAAGATTATAATGTTCTAATTTGTAATACAGAACAACAAAAAGAATTATCAAATCAAACATTAAAATATTTTGGACTAAAAGCAGATATAAACCTTGACTGTATGAGGGAAAATCAATCTTTAGCAGGGGTTCAAACAAAAATTTTAACATCATTAGACAAGGTTTTTAACGAACATTCAATAGATGCAACAATTGTACAAGGTGATACAATGACTGTTCTTTGTGGAGCTTTAACAAGTTTTTACCATAAAGTTCCGGTTTATCATGTAGAAGCGGGCTTACGTTCTTATGATATATATGAACCATTTCCTGAAGAAGTTATGCGTCAAATGACAAGTAGAGTTGCAGATATACATTTTGCACCAACAAAAGTAAATAAAGAAGCATTATTAAAAGAAAATATTTCAGAGGATAAAATTCATGTTGTTGGAAATACTGTAATTGATGCGTTATTCTGTCTCTCTGATGATGTTATAGAACAATCAAAAAAATACTTTATTGATAAAAATATAAATATTGATGATAAATTAGTCTTAATAACCGCTCATAGAAGAGAGAACCATGGAGAAAGAATTGATAGAATAATTGAAGCAATTTCATATTTAGCAACAAAGTATGTTGATCACACATTTGTAATACCGGTTCACCCAAACCCAAATGTTAAAAATAAAATACACGAAAGACTAGGATGTTTAAATAATATCAAATTATTAACTCCACTAGATTATCCTTATTTAGTATATCTAATGAAGCACGCAAAATTAATATTAACAGACTCAGGTGGAATCCAAGAAGAAGCACCTTCATTTAATTGTCCGACTTTAGTTATGAGATACGAAACAGAACGTAAAGAAGGAATTGAAGCTGGAGTTTCTGTATTAGTCGGTGCAGACTATGATAAAATCCTAGAATATAGCGAAAATATCTTATCAAAAGACAAATCAGAAACAAGATTAAAAGCGCAAAATCCTTATGGGGACGGAACAACATCTAAACAAATTGAACAAATTATAAGAAATAGAATCATAAATTAAGAAATATTACAAATACATTACCTTGAAACACTTATATACTTTTTATCTTCTCTATGTTTATGATAAAATTTTTATGGATATTTGTATACAAAATAGGACATAGAAATGGCAGAAATTAACAATCTAGAAGATATAAAAACTAATTTTGAAAAAATCACAAATTTAATCAATTCAATGAGAGCTCAAGGAGTTTTAAATTTCTCCGGAATGGATAAAGTATTAACCGCAATCAATAATAAGTTAGATAACTTAAATGTTGAAGAAAATACAGACTTAATTAAGCTTTTAATAAATGAAGTTAAAAGTAATATTGAAGAACGCCATGGATTTGTTGTTTCAAAATTTTCAGAAATGGAAGCTGCCATTAATAATCTTTTAAAAAATAATGATGAAACCCTTAAATCTTCTGAAGTTAGAAAATTATTTGATGTAATAGCAACCAATTTAGGTGTATTTTCTAAAGAAGTAGTTGCTCAAAAAGATGCACTAACTGAAATAACTCTAAGATTAGAAGCTTTAAGAGCAGATGATACGCAAAAAAATGAAATTATTAAAAATATTTCTAATGTAAAATCTGATATAACTCGAATTAACAACGGTTTTGAAAGTATTATTTTAAACATCAATAATAACTTTAAAGATTTAGCATCAAGCTTTGATAGGCTTGCTGCAAGCAATCTTAGTGACAAGTATGGAAAATCTATCGAAGATATTCATACTATTTCAAATACAATTCTTTCTGCAATTTCAATGATTGACAAAAAGAATGAAGAATTTAATTCAAATATTAATAGATTAGTAACTATAGGAGATTTTAACGAATCAAAAGAGTTAATCCTTAATCTAATAACTAAAAATGATGAAATCAGAGATAGCATAGATAATACTGCTGATAAAGAATCTATTGGACATTTAACCAATGCAATTAATACATCAGTTAATGCAATCAATGAAATAAAAGCAACAATTATAAATAATTCAGATGAAAAAAGTAAAGAAATTATTTCTCAATTGGAATATTTAGAAAGTGTTGTAAAAACTTCAACAGAAAACTTTGATTTTAAACAATTTAAGACAGAACTACTAAATATTGTTAATGATATTGGCAATGAAACAAATATAATTTGTAATGATTTGCTTGAAACAAATCAAGATTTAAAACGAATATTAACAGCAGTAAATTTAGCAGACTTTAACTCCCATATTGAGAAACTAAATGAATCTGTAAATCAAGTTAATACTAATATCCATGATGTAATATATAATGCAACAGAACGTGTAAGTAGTGAAAATAAAGAATCACTATCAACCATTATTAACTCATTTAACACACAAATTAATGATGTAAATAGAAAACTTGAAAACTTCAAACAAGAAATTTCAGAACTCGACAATAATAACTATAATAAAATCATTGAGAATATAAACAATTTTACAGAATTATATAATGGTTTTTCAGAAAAACTAGGCAGTAATAATACCAATATAATTAACACATTTTCTGATACAATATCAGCATTAAAGAATGACTTATTCGATATAACCAGTAATCTTAACTCAAATTCTCAAGAAAAAAATAATGAATTAATTGATAAATTAAATTCATTATTAAATACATCTCTTGAACTTAAAACAGAGTTAATATTATTAGCAGAAAATAACACCAATAAAATTAACATTACAATTAATGAGCTTTCAGGCTGTATAAATAATTTAACTGAACAAATTCAATCAAAAACTGAGAAAATTGACACAAATATTGATAATAAATTATTAGAACTAGATAAAAATCTAAAAACGTTACTATCTGAAAATATAAATAACAACAATACAAATTTAGAAAAAACATTATTAAATCTTTCACAAACATACCAAATGCTTTCTAATATTTCAGAAGAATTAAAAGCATTAAACTTAAATGTATCTGAAGACTTTAAAAATAGTATTTCTAATTTATATGATAAAATAAATGACTTAAATTCTGAAGTTCCAACATTAATATTCCAAGTTACAGGTAAAATTTCTGAAGTTTCAGAAACATTACAAGCTAAGTTAGATAAAGCTGAAGAAAAATTATATTCAATTGAAAATAAAATAGATTATACAGAATTACAAAATAGCACTTTTGAAAAAATTGATACTGTTAATTCTGACATAAAATTTGTATTAAATAATTTAACATCATATATATCTGAAAACAATAATGCATTAATTAATCAATTTAGCATTATTAATAATGATTTAAAAGAACTGTCAAATTCTTTAAATCAAAACATTGGAAATTCTCAAAATGAATTTAGCGATAAATTAAACTATATTTCCGAATTAATAAATTCTATAAAAGAAGAAATAACTAACAACTCTCAATCTAAAGAATCAAATGAATACATAAATAATAAATTAGAAAATATAAATCAATCAATCCTACACATAACTCAAGAAATTAACAATAATATCAATGAGAACAATGACGTATGGATTGAAAAATTAGATAACTTAACAAACAATATATTTGATACTAAAAGCTCTATTTTTAGTAAATTTAATAACATACAAGACGAAATTAAAGATAGTTTAACAACAGCATCTTCAGGTATTCAAAATAGTATCAATACAATTGATAATTCGATAACAAAGAATTCAGAAGATATAACAAATAAATTAGATAACGTTTCTCAAGAAGTAAAAAATGTAACCGATAAATTAGCAAATTATTTTATCAACAATGACTCAGATTTAGCTTCAAAATTTACAGAAACATCTAATAGAATTATAGATTCAAACAATCAAAATATCGATAAAATTAATAACATTGAATCAAAAACAGAAACAATACTAAACCAATTTGAAAATATCAATGACAATATATATAACAAAACAGATTTACTTAATGCCAATATCTCTACATCTACAGAACTAATTAACGAAAAAATTGATGCATTCTCAACAGATTTAAAAAATGTTACAGGAGATATTGTAAACAATTTAATCGCTGAAAATAATAGACAGATTGAATCCACAGATAAAATTACACAAAATATTAACTATACAAGAGAAGAGTTAGTTAATAATTTAAACAGTACAAATAATTTATTAAATAATGAATTAGTTAATATTAACTCAAATATAAATAATTTAATAAATAAATACGATTCAACAGAAAAAGAAGATAATCTAAAAAATTATCTAAGTGACAACATCCAAAACATACAATCAGGTATCTCACAAAAGCTTGATGAAGTATCCGGATATATTAATCAGTCAGCTGAAGATTTATCTATACAAATACAAAATATTAATATTAATGAGAACATTGAATCTGTAAAATATGAAATAAAAACTCTTGATGAAAAAATTGAACAAGCAAAATTAAATATCAACAATAACAGTAATCAATCTATTGAAAATGTTCATAGTAATATCAACAATACAAGAGATAACATTATACAATTACTTGAAACTAATAATCAAAATATTTCTCAGATTTTTGATACAATAAATAGTTCTTTACAAACAAATAGCGAATCATTTAAAGAAAAAACAGAAGCGCTTACATTTAATATAAAAGATATTCTATCAAGTCTGCAATACAATATTGAATCAACAATTACTGATTTAAAAGATATAAATTATAATAGTGAAGCAAAACTTATATCAAATATTTCAGGAATAATTAATGAAGTTGATACACTTTCTCAAAAACTTGAAAATTCTGCATATAGCAATAAGCAAGAAATCATTGATAACATTAAATATATTTCTAATACCATATCAGAAATTTCAGATGAATATAAAAAGAATTTGGAAAATTCGATTAATAATATTGAATCTCAGATAAATTTAATTCCTCAAAAAATTGATTTTTCAGAACAGTCAATTATAAATAAACTTGAAGAAATCAAAGCTTCTCAAATTGATAATACTCCTGATATATATAATAATTACAACAATTTAAAAGACTTAATTACAGATAAATCAAATAGTATACATGAAAATATAAATTATAAATATGATAGCTT
>CALVEW010000092.1 GCA_944326645.1 Candidatus Gastranaerophilales bacterium | reverse complement strand
ATGATATTCAACATTTCTTTACTGCTATGATGCATGATAAAGTATTGTTCTTCTCTTCAAAAGGTGTTGTATATAGTCTAAATGTATACGACTTCCCAGAAGGAGGACGTCAGGCTAAAGGATTACCAATTGTTAATGTATTACCTATAGAACAAGATGAAAAAATTACTGCAGTTGTACCTGTAAGTAACTTCTCTCATGATGCAAACCTTATTATGTTGACACAAAAAGGTTATATTAAACGTATTGAATTAGATAATTTCTCAAATATAAGAAGAAACGGTATTATTGCTATTTCACTTGAAGAAGGTGACAGATTAAATTGGGTAAAACTTTCTACACCTCATGACGAAATTATAATAGGTACAGCTTGTGGTATGGCAATAAGATTCCCTATTGAAGACTTAAGACCTTTAGGACGTAGTGCTAGAGGTGTAAATTCAATGAAATTGAGATCAGGCGATACAATTATTGGCTGTGATATTGTACCTCAAGATTATGATGCAGATTTATTAGTTGTAACATCAGACGGTTTTGGTAAACGAACAAAACTATCTGAATTTAGAACTCAAAACAGAGGTGGCATAGGTTTAATAGCAACCAAGTTTAAATCATCTGTTTCAAGATTAGTAGCTTTAACTATTGTTGATGAAAATGATGAAGTTATGCTTGTTACTGCAAATGGTATTGTAACTAGATTAAAAGCTAATTCTATATCACAACAAGGAAGACCGGCTACAGGTGTAAGAGCACAAAACTTAGTTGATAATGATACAGTTGTATCTGTAGACAAAATTGTAAATCCTGCAAAAGATGAAAATGAAGCTGAAGATTCTCAACAATCTAAAGAAGAATCATCTTCAGGAAATGATGATTTTACACAAGGTACTTTAATATAAATAAGAGGAAATTATAAAATATATGAATAATAGATATAAAGATAAGGAAGAGTATACTTCATTTCTTGAGCACATAAAAGAAGAAAGAGAAGATTCTTCCAATTTTGCAAAGTCTTTATTAAGCTTTGTATTGGGAATGTGTTGCGTTCTAGCATTCACTTTATGGTTTATACATCAAGAAAGTTTAGTAAAAGCTGTTTTTGGAGAAGATTCGGCAATTACAAATGAATTATTAAGTTGGGCTGATGCAATAAATAATAGAGGACGTCAATCTTTCAATTTACCTGCATTTGGAAGACCTAAAAATATCTTGTTGTTAGGTGTAGATTCAAATGGAGAAGGTACAGATAAGTGGGAAGGAACAAGAACAGATACTATTATATTAATGAATATTGATCCGGGCTCACATTCTGTAAATGCTATATCTATACCTAGAGATAGTAAAGTTTATATTGGAGATAGAGGATTAAATAAAATTAATTCTGCACATGCTTTTGGCGGAATAAAACTTTGTAAACGTACAATTGAAGACACATTAGGTGTAAAAATAGATAATTATATAATGGTGCATGATGATGCTGTAAAAGATATTGTTGATGCATTAGGTGGTGTTCCAATATATGTAGAAAAAAGAATGAATTATGATGATTATAGTGGGAAATTACATATTCATTTAGATAAAGGAATGCATGTCCTAAATGGAACTCAAGCTGTAGGATATCTAAGATTCAGACACGATGGCTTGGGCGATATCGGAAGAACGCAACGTCAACAATGGTTTTTAAAAGGCTTATTAGAAAAGATAAAATCACCACAAGCATTAGCTAAATTACCTGAGATATTAAATGTTACTAGAGAAGATGTAAAAACAGATATGTCAGTTTACGAGTTATCTCAATTAGCAAATGCTGCAAGAGCTTTTAATGAAGGTAATATTCAGATTGCAACATTACCTGGAGCTCCAAACCAACATGGTTATATAAGTTATTGGATTTTGGATCCAGAAAAAGTCCAAGATGTTGTAGATAGACTTATTTATAGAGAAGATGGTGAAATTTGTCCTCCTTCTGAAATTGTAGCAGGAATTATGTATTCTTCTGCAAAAAAAGATGATGCTATAGCAATACAAAATCAATTAGAAACTCTTGGATATAAGGTGAATTCCGTAACTATGGAAACATTACCTCATTCACAATTTATAGCTCATAATAATAAAGTAACTAATGCTTTGTACAATGATTTAACAAAGAAAATCCCATCATTAGATAAAGTTCAATATGTATATGATCCAATAAAAAATTTCTGTGTAGGCAGCGATTTTACAATAATTCTAAAATAAGAGGATAAATAAATATGTCAATTGTTATAATGATACTACTTCTTAGTTTTCTTGTATTAATACACGAATTAGGACACTTTTTAGCTGCAAAAGCTTTTGGAATGAAAGTAGATAAATTTGGATTTGGCTTACCATTAGGTCCAACTTTATTTGAAAAGAAAATCGGAGAAACAACATTTTTAATACATGCACTATTACTAGGCGGCTATGTATCATTTCCTGATGATGAAAAAAATTGCGATTTACCAGAAGATTCACCTGAAAGATTTGAGAATAAACCAATATACCAAAGAGCAATAGTTGTATCTGCAGGAGTTATAGCAAATGTAATATGTGCATTCTTTTTAGTATTATTTTCTGCATTAGTTTGGAAATATTTACCATCAGGAGTTTACAATATAGAAATAGGTAAAATTGTTGCACCTAAAGATGCTTCTGTTTGGGCTTCAGGTTTAAAAGTTGGAGATAAAATTGTTTCAGTAAATGGAACAAAAATTACTAATACATATTCTCTTTTAAATATTGTTCAATTAAGTAAAACAAGGGATGGTTTAGTTGATATGAATATTGTAGAAAAAAATTACCAAGACATTAAAAACCTAAATCCTGCTCTTGAAAAAAATGAAATTATTCCACCTGATGTTGGGGTAAGATTACCAGAAAAAATCACAAATGAAAAACCTATTATTCTTGATAGTAAAACAGCAATGGGTATAACTAAATATGAAGATAATCAAATTAAATTAGAAGATAGAATAATAAAATTAAGAAACGAATTAGTAAAAACAACTAATAATCAATATTATGTTTCAACAGGAGAATATTCATTATATGATTTAGCATTAGCAATATCAGATAATGTACATCCACTTAATTTTGTCATCAATAGAGATGGGAAATACCTAAAACTTAAACCAATATATCCAACAACCAATGGAGCAATTGGAGTTCAACTAAATTCAAAAGAAATTCTTAGAACAACGGATTCTTTTGTTGATGCATTTAAAGGAAGTGTTAAATATTTATACCAAAACACTTATATGATGTTAGTTGGACTAGAACAAATTTTTACAGGAAAAGTTCCATTAAAAGACTTACATGGTATTGTTGCAATTACCAAAGTTGGTGGAGATATTATTAATAATGACGGATTATTTTATGGTCTATTGTTAACAGCAATAATATCAATGGATTTAGCAATAGTTAACTTTTTACCAATTCCAGCTTTAGATGGCGGACAATTATTATTCTTAATAATTGAAAAAATAGCAGGTAGAAAAGTTGGCTCAAAAGTAATGGAAACAATAGCTACAATCAGTTTCTTTTTACTTATTGCTTTAATGATTATAGTCGTATTTAATGATATTTGGGCATTAGTAACCCAAAAATTGTAATACAAAATTAACAAATACTCGACAATAGAGTTTGTTTCAGTTATCATACACTTACGAATGCTGAAATATAGTAAAGGAGAAATAACAAATGCAAGTTATATTGAAAAAAGATGTTCAAAACCTTGGTGAAGCAGGTGATGTTGTAACAGTTAAAGACGGTTATGCTAGAAACTTTTTATTCCCAAGAAATGTTGCAGAATTAGCAACTGCAGGTGCTTTAGAAAATAGAGAAAAGAATTTAGCAAGAATCAAAGCTAAACAAGAAAAATTACACCAAGAAGCATTAGCTAAAGCTGAAGAAATTGAAAAAATTGGTTCATTAGAATTATCTGCTAAAGCTGGTGAAAGCGGTAAATTATTCGGAACTATTACAACTAAAAAATTATGTGAAGAATTAAAAGCAAAAGCTAACATTGAAGTTGATAAGAAAACAGTTTCTTTAGATCACCCAATTAATAAAGTTGGTGAATACAAAATGTTAATCAAATTAACTTCAAAAGTTAAAACAGAATTAAAAGTTGTAGTTACAGCTTCAGAAATCGTTAAAGAATCAATCGAAGAAGAAGTTGAAGAAGTTTCAGCTGAATAATTCTAAGTTAAAATATTTTCAAAAAGAGGAATTAATTATAATAATTCCTCTTTTTTTTAGCAAAAATAAAAATTAGTAGTTTTATATTAATATATTACTAATTTATGGTGTAAAAATGAACAATATTTCTAGTATTTTATTCAAAAGCTCTGTTAATCCCCCGACTAAATCAACTAATACACAAACTCAAAATAATAGGATTTCTAAACCCACCCAAATTATTTTAGGCACAAGTTTAACTGCTATGGCAGTAGGTGGAATTTATATTGCATCTAAAGGTCGTGGGATTTCTGTAGATAAGGCTTTTCAACAAATACAAAATGCAAGTTCATATATGGAAACACTTAAGAATATAAAAATGCAGCCTAAGAATTTTAAACAATTAATGTTTAAAATAACCTCTGAAGAGAAAACAAGTGAAAAATTTATAAAAGAGGTTATTTCAAATCCTAGAAAAAGCAAAGAAAATGTCCGTATTTTAAATAAAAAAATAGGTGGAGATAAAGAGTTAATGGATTGGATGTTACGTCCAAATGGCTATCAAGAAGCGTATTATAAACACACAAAAAAACTTTATAATGACGCTAAGCATCCAGATGAATTGATAAAAACATCTCCAAATTGGAATATCTGGAAATTAACTGAAAAATTTGGTAATGATTTTACAATAGGTCAGCCACCTCAAGGAGTTTCTGGAGGTGTAGATGGGTATAGGAACATTTTTTATCAAGCATTATCTAATTCAAATGCAGGCTTTGAATCAGGAGGAATGAAATTTGGAGATTATATTGGAGGCGGACTATCAGGAAAAGCCATAAGAAAAGTTGAAATTGGGGATAAAAAATATATTATGAAATTTCAACCTGAATTAGGAAATCAAAATTTAAAAGATGATATTTCTATGAAATCAGACTCTACATTCATAAATGCTCAAATTGACAGATATTTAGAATTAAATGAATCGAATAAAGGTCCTAAATTAGTATTTTTTGATTACAAAACTAATTCTTCACTATATGAATTAACAGAAGGTGTTGCTCCAAATAAAAACGAAATAAATGATATTTTAGAATTAAATAAAACATCATTAAAAGGACTTAATGATATTGGTATTTATTATAATGATGTAAATACCGGAAACTTTAGAATTAATGATAACAACATGACTTTTATAGATTCCGGAGAATCTTCATTTGTTGATTTCTTTAAACCAGGTGTTGCAGGATACCATTTTACACTACCAAATTTAAATGGTAGAAGTATTTCAGATACTGCAGCTGCAATTCATTTGGCTAAATAATTAAGTCTTTTAATTCAAAAAGTTTATTAAAATTACCTGTTATTACAACTTCCTTAGTTATTGTATCAAATATTTTTTTGATATCTTTTTCACTAGGAGTTTTTAGTTGTTTTGGTAATTTAATATCATTTGAAGTTTTTGCATTTACAAAGCCTTCATTCATTTTTGCAAATTCTTTGTATATATCAAGAATTTCTTGATATTCTTTAGGATATTCATAACCTAAATTGAGATAATATTTAGTATCTTTACCAAACCATTTAACAAATTCAGATACATAGTTTATTTCTTGAAGTTCTACATCTTCTTTATATTCTAAACCTAAACAATGATTTCCTGTTAGTTCTGCATCTTTTTGAGATACAACATATGTTGCCCATAGCATACAACCTAAATAAAAAGCTGTATTTTGTTCAATCATTGCAAGGATTTGAGGATAAAATGTTTTAAATTTAAAACGTTTTTGACCTAAATTTTTGAACTTGTTAACTTCTGAATACATATATTCAATAGAATGTATAAAACTAGCTATATGAGGACCATAACCAGGATCGAATGCAACTGTATTAGCCATTTATACCTCCTAAGTTTTTAATAATTTGATTTGTAAACTCAGAACATTTAGCTGTCCCACCTAAATCAGCAGTTTTTACACCTGATTCTAATGTTTTATATAAAGCAGTTTTAATTTTTTCAGCAGCATTGTTTTCACCAATAAAGTTAAGCATTTCACATGCTGATAGTAAAAGAGCCATTGGATTTGCTTTATCTTGTCCTTTAATATCAGGAGCAGAACCATGTACGGCTTCAAATACTGATGCTTGAAGTCCTATATTGGCACTTTGAGCAACACCTAGACCTCCAATTAAGCCTGCAGTTAAATCTGAAACAATATCACCATATAAATTAGGTAATAATAAAACATCAAATTGCTCAGGTTTTTGTACTAATTGCATGCAACAATTATCAACAAGTATTTCTCTAAAGTTAATCTGAGGATATTTTTGAGCAACTTCTCTTGCACATTCTAAAAATAAACCATCTGAAAGCTTACATATGTTTGCTTTTGTTACAACACAAACTTCTCTTCGATTATTTTTTACCGCATAATCAAATGCGAATTTTGCAATTCTAATTGATGCATCTCTTGTAATAATTTTTATACTCTTTGCGGTATTTTCATCAGTTTTTTCTTCTATTCCGGCATATAAATCTTCTGTATTTTCCCTTACAACGACAATATCAACATTATCAAATTTTGTTTTAACTGTTGGAATATTTTTACAAGGTCTTAAATTAGCATATAAATCTAATTCTTTTCTAAGTTGAACATTAACAGAACGGAAACCTTTTCCAATAGGCGTTGTAATAGGCGCTTTAAGAGCAACTTTAT
>CALVEW010000091.1 GCA_944326645.1 Candidatus Gastranaerophilales bacterium | reverse complement strand
CTGTCTTGATGTTAAAGATAATAATCTTGCTTGTGATGATGACATTCCCATTTTGAATCGATTCCCTAAAATACGTATACACAATTAACTACGGCATTCTAAAAGGAAATCTTTAATTATTTATTATTAGAAACTAATAATATTTACAAATATTTACATTTGTAATTCATTCTTAGCACCAGTCATATCAGATATTTGAGTTGCCCATTGTTTAATGATTTCATTTTCATCTAACTCATAAGAAATTGGTTTTCCAACTTTTATTGTCATATTTTTTTCAAATGGTTTTTTCGCATATCCTGAAAAACCACAAATCCCAATAGGTACAATATCAAATTTTGCTTTCTTTGCAATTGTCACAAACCCTTTATGAACAGTTGTTATTGTATTATCTTTTGATATCTTACCTTGAGGGAATATACCTAAAGACCAATCTGTTTTTAATAAATCAAATACTGTTTTAAAAGTTGCTATTTCAGGAGTTTCACGATTAACTGCAAAACCTCCCAATGATATTACTAAAAATCTCAAAAGCCAATTTTTATCAGTAAATAATTCTTGTTTTGCCATATAAGCTATTCTACGCATTACTGCAATAGAAATAAAAGGTGGGTCTAAGTATGAAACATGATTTCCTGCGAATAAATATTTCTTATTTTTATCAATATTTTCTCTACCTTCGACCTTTACTTTATACAATAATTTTCCAACAGGAATTACAACTAAATATAAAAATAATACATAGTATAATGACTGCCAAAAACCATATTCTTTCGGATATCTTCTATTATAATTTCTTTCTTGCATACTTCCAATATTCCTATATTCTAATTATTCTTCATTAGGGATATACTTATATCCGGTAAGTTCTTCAATAGCATTTCCCCATTGTTGAACCATTCCATCAACATCATTTGAACAAGGGATTAATTTCCCAATATTAACAATAATTTTACCGGTAAACGGCCAACGATGTATTTCTTCTGTACCTGTAATACCTATTGGCAAAATTCCACACTTAGTAGTTTTAGCTAAAGATGCAAAACCTTTTTTTACATCACTTATTTCACCTGGAGCTTGTCTTGTTCCTTGAGGGAATAATGCTAAAACCCAATTAGTTTTTTTCAATGCTTTTACAGTTTTAATTGTAGATACACCTAATTTTTCTCTATCAACAGCAAAAGCACCTAACCAATCTAGCCACCAACGCAAAAATATATTTTCAAAAAGTTCCTTCTTTGCCATATAAGCAACACCATGTGGCATTATTCCACATATTAATGGAGGATCTAATGTTGATAAATGATTAGCGGCAATTATGAAATCACTACTTTTAGGGATATTTTCTTTGCCTCTGACTTCTAGCCTATAAACAAGCTTATAACGAACCATATAACCAACACTTGTAACTAAATACAAAAATATTCTTCGCCAAATATTGAAAAAACTTGCATCTCTTAGAGAATATTTATTTGCCTCTGTTTTTTTTGTTTCTACTGACATTTTAACTCCTCATGATTATTTATTATACTATAAAAATTTTTTATCATATAATATAGTAACCGGTTGGATAAAAATTTAATGGAGATAGCTATGAATAAAATACCTACTTGTGAATTAGAGAATGAACTATTTAAAAGTGTGTTTGACAAAACACCTGATTATATAAAAAATACTAAACTTATGGATTTTGATAATGAAAATGAATTTACTTTTACTTTAACAAAAGAAAATTTATATCCTTATGATGCCGAAAAAAATCCTACAGGATTAAATTTAATTGAATGGTTTGAAAATTATTCAAAAGAAGCAAAAGTTTCTACTGCAGGTATCAGAGGTCCACAAAATATTTTATATCCACAAGATACAAGATTTCCAATAAATCTAGTTGGTATTGTTCTTGCTACATTAGCTAAAGCATTAGTTTTAAAAGAAAAATATCCTAATAAAACAATAATCAAACTTGCAGGTAGTGAAGTTAGATATAATTCTGCATTATATTTAGATGCTATTGCTAGAATTCAAGCTGCACAAGGGATTAAAACACTTACACCACAAGAAAGAAAAACTATTCCTATTTGGTTAGCTTCATTTTTAGCATTTAAACTTGATTTAGTTGGCGGAGAATATATTACATCAAGCCATGGTATATCTGTTAAAACTGCGACAAAGGATTTAAACTCACAAGGTAGTCAATTCTTACCGGAAGAATCACTTGAATTTGTTAAGAAAATCGAAGAAATCTTTGCAGAAATTGAAGAAAAAGGAAGTTATACAATAAATATTTCATCAAAGAATAACCCATTAATTGATGAATATGTAATGGCAAAAATCAACGATGGTATTGATTTATATGTTGAATATTTAAAATCAGGTGTTGCAGAAAACCTATCAGATTTAAAGAAAATGAAAAATAAAATTGTCATTGAAGCTGTTGGTGGATGTGCATATAGAACTTTGAGCAGAGTTCTTGAAAAGCTTGATATAGAAGACCACTTTGTATGGAATAACACAGAAGAAGATCCATTCTTCCATTCTATAGGGAAATATGACCATGATCCTAAAGGTAATAAAGCATTTTATGATTATTCTGTTGATGCAACAGTTCTTGCAACAAAACCTAATGGAGAAACATTCTTCCCTGTAATAGATTCAATGAATTATGATAGAATTCTTGAAGATTGTCCGCTTGGAACAGCTGTATTAATTACAGATCCTGATCATGACAGATTAACCATATGTGAAATTGAATGCGAAGGAAATACTCCTACTCTTGATGAAGCAGGAATATCATATATTAAGTTAGGAAATGACAGAGTTCTTACAGTATTTACTGCAAACCAAGCATTCTTAATGTTAATGGACTATAGAGCAAAACAATTAAAATCACAAAATAAATGGAAAAATCATCCTAGATTCATGATTAAAACAACGGCTTCAGCTCTTTCTTGGGATGAATGGGCTAAGCACAACGGAGTAAAAGTAGTAAATGTTCCTGTTGGTTTTAAAGAAATTGCGAACATTATGAAAAAAGTCGAATTAAAATTAAAAACTACTCCATATGATTCAGTCAAAGTATATGATGTATTTGGAAATACTATCGATTTAGGAGTAAATCCAAGACTTATATTTGCCGGAGAAGAATCCGGAGGTATGATTATGGGAGCAGAAGACATGGTTAAATCATTAACCGGTCGTGAAGCTATTGCAATGAGAGAAAAGAGTGCAACAGAAGCAATTATAGTTGCATCATCACTTCTAGCTAAGTTAGAAACTGAAAACAAAACTCTTTCTCAATATTTAATTGAAGTATTTGAACATAACCATATTACTTCTAAATTTGATACAAGAGTCGATATAGCATACTACAATGAATCTGAACCTGATATTGAAAAACTTAAACTAGCTAAAGTAGAAGGTGAAAAATTAAGAACTAAAAATGATTTATTCTTCTTATCACTTGCAATTGCAATTAAAGAAGGAATTGCAACTATTGACGATGTAAAAAAAGTTCTAAATAATGCTTTTGAAGGTTTAAATTTTGATGATTTAAAATCTGTTAAATTCGTTGGAGATGGTACATATTTAGAATTCAATGATAAATACATTGAAATCAGACCTTCAGGAACAGATGCAAAAACTAAAGCTTATGGTGGCGGTTTAGATTTAGATGAAATTAATAAGTATGCAAAAATCTTAGGTAATTTCCCTGGAGACAGAACTGATATGCATAAATCATTAATCTCTGATGAATTTTATAACAATTCTAAAGAAACAGCACTTAATTATTACTTAGAATTCGTTGATAAAGATGCAAATAATGAACAATTTGTAATTCCTGAATATAAATTCTAATGGAGGAATAATTCATGCCAATAGCAATATACCCGGGAAGTTTTGATCCAATAACAAAAGGACATTTAGATGTTCTTGAAACAGGTTCAAAAATATTTGGGAAAGTTATAATAACAGTATCAAATAATATTAATAAAAATTCTTTTTTAACTGTAGAAGAAAGAGTTAACCTTATAAAAGAGAGTGTTAAGCACCTTGAAAATGTTGAAGTTGACACATTTGAAGGGCTTACAGTAAACTATGCAAAAAAACGTAATGCAACTATACTTTTAAGAGGTTTAAGAGCAGTTTCAGATTTTGAATATGAAATGCAGTTGTCACAGACGAATAGTGAACTATCACCGGAGATAAAAACAGTATTTCTTATCACGAAACCTGAATACAATTTCATTTCTTCTAGTACAGTAAAAGAAATTTTATTAAACAACGGAGATATTGCAAAATTTGTACCTGAACCTGTTAATCAATATTTAATTTCAAAATTCAAAGGATAAAAATGGAAATAAAACCTTCTGTAAGTGGTATTTGCAACAAACTTAAACCACTATTTGAAAGAAAAATGTATGATGTCATAGCAAAAGATTTAGTTGCTGTAAATATGAACAAATTTGCGGCAGCAGGCAAGCTTTTAAAAGGATTTTCTTGCTATTTAGGGATGTATGCACCTGAAATAGTAGAAAGCCTTAAAAATGAATTAGCTAAATATGATTGTGAACTTACTGATTATAAATATTCAGAATCAAACAATATTGAAATTTCAGCAACAGGAATAGGATATCAATTATATGAAAAACAAAATATTGTATCCGGAGATATTATAATTGCATTTAAGTCTAATGGGCTACATACTTCAGGATTTAGCAGAATTACTGATATTAAAGATGATTATTTGATTCCAAGCTATAATTACTATGGGGAAGTCATGCCACTATTTGAAAAAGGCTTAATTAAAGATGCAATTCCTATTACTCATGGCATAGAAAAAGGACTAAAAAAAATAATTTCTCAAGATATAATGTTAAATTTTCAGCATATACCTGAGCAAAAAGTGTTTGTTGAATTAAAAGAAAAATTTGGAAACGATATATATAATTACTTTAATGGAGGTGTAGGCTTCTGCATGGTTACAGATATGGCACACAAAGAATTTTTCTCTAATGAATGTGAAAAATATGAACCTTTTGTATTAGGATATATAAAATAAAAAAAAGACTAATTGTCATGTGTATCAATCAGTCTTATATCGTTTATTTAATGTTTTACCACTATAATTATTATTTTTTCAAACTTAAATGTTCACCTTTTACTTCTTCATATTGAGGATTTTTAGGATCAATGTCTTTATTAAAGTTTTGAACAAAAACATGTCCTTTTCTATCATTTTCAATATTTGGTGTATCAATCAAGTAAACGTGAGCTCTTTCAGCTCCTAAATCAACTTTTACTTTGTTGTTTTCCACCTGAATGAAACTTTTTTCACCATAATTTTTAACAAGGTTCTTCATTGGTTGTCCTTCTTTAATTCCTGGGACATCAATTTCTGCAGAAGAACGTCTGTTTTTATTTAAATTAACAATAACAAGAGCTGTTTGACCATTTAAATGGCGAGCAAATGTTAGAACTTGATCATCTTTATCTTTACGTTTATTTAATTCTATAAATGAACCTTTTCTCATTAATTCATTTAAATCTTTTCTCATATTGAAAGTACTTGTCATAACTTGTCCAATTTCAGGAGCATCACCACCTGGCTGTCTTGAGTAATTAAAGATATCCATTTTATTTTTATGAACAGTCATGAAGTGCTTACCATTATCAGTATCAGCATTTTTTACAACTTTATTTCCATATTGATAATCATATTTATCACCGGATTGAATACCGTCTAAATAATACGGATTACACATTGGTAATGTTGCTTGAACTACAGAAACCATTTTGCAGAAGTTTTCGCCACCTCTCATCATCAATGATTCATCATCATGCGTTGTAAATGAACCAATTAAAGATTTTCCAACAGGTAATCTATGTGACATATCAAGATTTTCTAAAACATAATCTTTAACTTCTTTTGCATTTTTCATTTCATGGAAAATATGATATTGACCATAAATAGAATCGAAACCTGCTCTTAAAGAATCTTCCGGTCTATCATATGGCATATTTTGTTGAGGAGATGCACATTCATAAGTATATGATTCACCCAACCAAGCAAATTGAGGATCTTTTTGATGTGAATAAGGAATAATTATATCCCAAAATTCAGTAGGTTTAGCTCTGGCAACGTCTGAACGGATACCATCAATTCCTAAATCAATACAAGCATCAACGTAATTTTTATGCATATCAACTAATGCTTTATTTAATGTTCGTTTAGATTCATCTTCCCAAGGATTAAACATTCTAATATCAGTCCAACCTTCAGGAACTTTTGCTTCATTATTGCGACCTATAGCCATAAGTTCAGGATGAGCTTCATACATATCTACTGAAGCACAACTTGGTAAATCTAACATTACTTTAATATCACGCTTATGACATTCATTAATAAAAGCTCTGAATTGATCATCTGGAGATCTTGGATCATCTTTATCAATTAAGTTTGGATCAATTGCTAAATGTTTCCCATCGTCTGTAACAAACTTTTCAGGAGCATATAATGATCCTGCTGTACCCATTGCATTTATCTTTCCTGTTGGATGAATTGGTAAAATATGCAATGCATTAAATCCTTGAGCTTTTATCTCGTCTAATCTGTCAATTGCGCTTAAGAAAGTTCCACTTTTTTCACCATCGGCCTTTCTTATCATTTCATCGCCGTTTAAATCCTTTGCAGTAAATGTTCTAGGAACAATACCTAACATTATAACTTCATTATTTTGAAACATTTGACGCATATTATTATGATAATTAACAGGAGCAGAACCTTTATCATATACTTTTTGAACAGAATTAACAGCAGGTTTATTTATTCTTGACTGATTTTCAAGAAATTGATTGATTAAACCTGATTCTGATTTTGGAGCTTCAGTATTTTGTTGCTGAGGCTCTTCAGATTTTTTCAAGTTGTTAAGCTTAAGCTTAATTAAATTATTTGAACCTATGTTGTTAATGT
>CALVEW010000090.1 GCA_944326645.1 Candidatus Gastranaerophilales bacterium | reverse complement strand
ATCTCTAAGCCTGTTGAACTTGATTTCCATCAGGAGCTTCTATTTTTAAAGCAGCAGTTAATTCAGGAGCAACTAAAGCACCGACATCAAGTTCTCCTATCTGAAGACCACTAGCCAATTCATTTACAGTACCAGCTATCATATTATTTGCAGTTGAAACAAGAGTATTTTGAGCAACTTGAGCAAGTGTTTGACCAGATGTAATATTTTTAACTATTCCACCAACTGCAGAAGAACCAGTCATAGCTCTCATTGCACCAGCGAAACCATCAGCGACACCATTTGCAAGGATTGTAGCAGCTTGACCTGATCCAATACCCAAAGTTCCTACAGTTTCAGCAGCAGCAATTTCAGGAGCGGCAGCTGCAGTTGTTGTGTCGACAGTTGCATTAACAGTAGCATCAGTTGCATCTTTTGTTAATATATTATTACCACTATTTACAACTTGATTAATTTCTCCATTGACTTGTGTTGATATTTCACTAGACTTTGCATTTATATTTTGAGTTAATTGTTCTTTATCAGTTTGTATAGTTTGCTGATCTGCAGTAACTTGTGTTGATATTGAATTAACTTCAGCAGCCATAGATGATATTTGAGAATCAATACTTGAAATAATTACAGAATTAGCTTGATATTCATTTAATAAGTCTTGAACTTCTGGAGGTAAACCCTCGTTGCCTTTTGATTTATCTTTTTTACCTCCCAAAGATACTTCTTTAGTAATAACTTTTCCATCACTACCTTTTTGAGTGATAGTTATTGTCTCTGGATTATTTTTACTACCATCTTCAGAATTTGATTCACCTATTGATATACCATACTCTTTTAATTTAGCTGCAATTTCTTCATTACTTTTCATTGCTTCATCTCTTTGTTCTTGCAATGTTTGAGCAGCACCATTTTTATCTTCGATAACTTTTATTGCATCCTTTATCCTTGCAGCACATGCATTGATATCAACTTCTCCTGTCATTAATAAATCTTTTAATGCCTCAATACCGGCAGTTAAAACTTTCTGTTGAGTAAGAGTTATTTGGGCTCCTGTTTGTGCAATATTGGTAACACCTTTAGCTTTAGCTGCTGTCGCATCTGCTTTATCATTACCAAAGAATAAACGTTTTAAGCCTTGAGTTATTACAGTTTTAACAACATCTGCTGCTGACTGCTTAATATTATTTGCAACATTCTCTAATGCACCTTTTGCTGCATCACCAATATTTTCACCTGTCATAATTGACTGAGTAAAATCAGCTACACCAGACTGTGCAGATTTTTGAAACTGCAATGGGTCTTGAATTTGCATATTCGGATTTGGACTAGCACCAGCTACTGATACCATTTTGCTCTCCGTATATTAGGTACATTTAGACATAGTTATACTACGCTATTAATATAAAAACATCGGAGACCCTTGATATTTCAGGAACTCCGATTTTTGTAATAATTCTTAATATATCCTATTGTGAGATTAATTCATTAGTTTCTAAATTTACTTCTACCCCTTCATTTACCCCTTCATTTACCCCTTCATTTACCCCCTTGCGGAATTGCATGTCATATAACATTTTATATTGACCGTTTTCTTTTTGAAGAAGTTCTTCATGGTTTCCTAATTCTACCAAATGTCCTTCATTTATTACTGCGATTTTATCAGCATTTCTAATTGTAGATAATCTATGAGCAATTACAAATACAGTTTTGTCCTGCATTAATGCATCTAGCGCTTTTTGAACTACAGCTTCTGATTTATTATCTAATGCACTTGTCGCTTCATCTAATATAACAATAGGACTTTGTCTTACCATTGCACGAGCTATTGCAACACGTTGTCTTTGACCTCCTGATAATGACGTACCTCTTTCTCCTAAAACGGTATCTAAACCTTCAGGCAAAGAGTCAATAACTTCTTCTAAATGTGCAGATTTAATTGCGTTATCAAGCATTTCTTGTGTTGCACTTGGATTTCCTAACATAATATTTTGTCTGATTGTCCCTGTAAATAGGAAATTATCTTGGAATACGATAGAAATATGATGTCTTAATGATTCTAAACTTATATCTCTAATGTCTATTCCATCAAATTTTATTGCTCCTGATTTAACATCATAAAATCTAGGTAATAAATTTACTAAAGTAGATTTCCCTCCTCCGGAATTGCCAACTAATGCAATTGTTTCACCTTTATTTACTTGAAGGTTTATATTATTTAATACCGGATGCCCTTCTTCATATTCAAAACAAACATCCTCAAATGTTATTGAATTAACAGTTTCTCCAAGTGGTATTGAATTTTCTTTATCTGTAATGTTTGGTTTTATATCAAATAATTCAAATACTCTTCCAAATGAAACAAATATATTTTGTAAGCTTGTAAGAGTCCCACCTAATGTTTTCATTGGTTTGTACAGTAATAATAAAGATGTTACAAATGATGCAAAGCTACCTGCAGTCATTTCTCCACTTAATATTAAAAACATCCCATAATGAAGTACGCAAGCAATCCCTACAGATGCTATCAAATACATAATTGGTGACATCCAAGCCGAGCGTTTAGTTAGTGAAATAGCTATATCAAAAGATTTATTTATTTGTTTATTAAATTCTTCTTTTTGATGTTCTTGCAGAGAGTACGCAGTCATAACTTTATTGCCGGAATATGTTTCGTTGAAATTAGTTGTGATATTCCCCCCAACTACCATTCCTTTATTAGATGTTTCTTTTACTTTTTTACGTATTAAAGCCATAGGTAAAAATGCGCATCCTAGCACTAAAACACCTACAACTGCAAGTTTCCAAGAACTAAAAAGCATTACTGCAATTAAACTTCCTGCTCCAAATAAGCTTGTTACTATTGATTTAATTTGTTGGATGAAATTTTTTGCAGCTGCATCAGGATCAGATAAATATCTTGTTAAAATAATTCCTGATGAGTTTTCATCAAAAAAGCTCGAATCCATAGATACTAAAGATGCAAATAATTTTATTTTTACAGAGTTAGTAATTTTTTGACTGGTCCAATCTGTTAAGTAATCATTTAAATATCTCATTATGCCTTGGAATGCAGCAAATAATATAACTGCAAATGGAATTGCTGCCGCAAGAACCGAATATGCAATATCAATAGAATGCCCCATTAATGACATATGTAAATCTTTTTGTCCAATTACATAGTCCATAAATGGTTTTAACGCAAAGGCTGTAACACCATCTAATAAACCAACAGGAATTGCGACCATAATCCCTAAAAAAATTCTGAATAAAAAAGGTTTAACAAATGGAAAAGCTCTTTTTAGTAACCAACCGTATCTAAAAGAGTTTGCGGCTGTTGTATTTTTTAATTTCATAATATTTCCCCAATATTGTATGACTAAATAATAAATTATTATATCTCAAACAAGAATATATGATTAGCAAATTATTTTTTGATATGTTTTATTTATACTATGAAAATTTTAACTCAAATAACTAATATCACATATTTTAAAAGTAAAAATAATCTTAATAATAAGGTTAAAAATAATAATATCGGAGAATTAAAATATCCCTCATCTGAACAATTACAGGGATATATGCCTTGTGGTAAAATTGATGTGGAGAAAAAGATTATGGATAAAAATAAAGAAAAATATGTTTTATTAAGAGATGAGTTTTGTGAAAAACTAGAACCTAAGTATTTGGATGCTGCAATTAAAGATTGGAATTTTTATACAAATAGTACCAAAGAAAACATGGAAAAATCATCAAAGGCTAATGATGAAATTCAAGAGTTATATAGGAATGAAAATATCTATAAAGCTTTAGAAATATTAAAAAAAACAGATTTAGGTGACAAACATTTAAATAATCAATTGAAACACTTTTATAAGGATTTCGATGAGGAGTTAAATGCAGGTGTGGCTAAAAAAACCTTAAGAGATAAAGAAAATGAAATTGCTGCTAAGTATAACTCATATATCCCAATGATAGATGGTAAAGAAGTTTCAAAAGCTGAAATAAGTAAAATTATGCAAATGGAAAAAGATTCTGATATTAGACAGAAGGCTTATGAAGCAAAGGTTAAAGGTGGAGATTTAATTGCGGATGATTTAGTTGAATTTGTTAAAATGAGAAATGAATTTGCTAAATCTCAGGGGTATGATAATTTCTTTGATTATCAGTTAAAAGAAACATATGATGTAGAGCCTAAGGAATTAAATAAACTTTTAGATGATGTATTTGAAAAAGCAAAAAATTCTAATAAGGTAATTCAAGAAGAAGAAAAAAATGATTTAGCAAAAGCATTTAATATTAAACCTGAAGAATTGGAGTCATATCATTATGGATTATTATCAGAAGATGATCCAACAAGAGAAGTGAATAAATCATTAAAAAATAAAGAGCAAGTTGTTGAAATTTCAAAACAAGCATATAAAAATATGGGTTATGATGTTGACAACATGCCTATAACTCTTGATTTATTCCCTCGTAAGAATAAAAATACTCATGGATTTTGTTTTGATATAGATGCAGGAAAAGATGCAAGAATTCTTGCAAATTTAACAAATGATGCTGGTAGCATTGATACTTTATGTCATGAATTAGGACATTGTGTTTATCATTTAGGAATAAATCCAGAGCTCCCATTTTTAGAAAAAACAGCATCATCTCCGGCAATGACAGAGGCTGTTGCTATGATGATGGGTGATTTAATGAAGACCGAAAATATCCTTGATGGTGTAGTAGATAATAAAACTCTTGATAAATTCAAAAAAACTCATAAAAAAGATGAATCAAAATTTATTAATCATAGTATGCAAATAATAAATTTTGAAAGAGAAATGTATAAAAATCCTAATCAAGATTTAGGTAAACTCTGGCATGATTTAAAATGTCAATATAAAGGTCATAATCAATCTGAAAAAATTGATAATGAGTGGGCAACTATACCTCATTATTTATCACATCCTGCTTATTACCAAAATTATTTTAGAGCAGATTTAATGAAGGCTCAGATGTATGAGCACTTAACAAATAAACTTGGAAATTTAACTGAAAATCCTAATACTGCTGAATATTTAAATAAAAATATTTTTGAATATGGCAAAAGTATTGAAGAAAATGATTTAATTGAACAGTTAACAGGTAAAAAGTTATCATCAGATGCTCTTTGTAAATCTTTACAAGTAGACAATAATTAATTTCTCAATTAATATTATATTAATTGGGAGATTTAATTAGTTGGATAAGAAGAATTATACAACAGATGCTATAAATCTTAAGTCTTATGATTTAAGTGATGCAGATAAAATTATTTTAATGTATTCAAAAGATAAAGGTCTTATAAAGGGTGTAGCCAAAGGGGTTAAAAAGCCTAAGAGTAAGCTTGGCGCAAGGATGGATTCATTAATTGCAAATACAATTATGTTTGCAAAAGGACGTAATTTGGATACTATTTGTCAGGCTCAATCAATTAATACTTTTAAAGAATCCCGCCAAGATATTGATAAATTAATGTGTTCTTCATACATTTCAGAAATTGTAACTAATTTTGGGGTTGAAGAAGACCCATGTTCAAAAGAAGTATATGAACTTTTATACAAAGCTTTAGATAAAATTTCTAGAGCAGAGTCTAAAAAAGATGTTTTAATTGCAACTATAAAATTCCAATTGAAAATGATGTTAATATCAGGTTTTTCATTAGAGCTAGATTCTTGTCTGTGTTGTGGGGAAAGAGTTCTAAACGAAGATATGTACTTTTCTCAAGATATGGGGGGAATTATTTGCAAAGAGTGTAATGAGACTTTTAAAATTAAAACAAAAATGCATTACAAAATAAGAGATTTCTTAGAAGCGATGTTGCAGTTTGATTTTGATTATACTTGTGATTATGATCAAAAAGCTACTGAAAAAGTTTGTACTGTTTGTTTTAACTTATTAAAAAACTATATTCAAAGTCATTCGAATAAAAAATTTAAATCTGATAAAATATTGCAAGAAATTTTATAGTAAAATTTGTGTTCCTAATATTATTCTGTGTGAATCTTCATCAAAACTACTATTTCTAAAGATGTAATTAAGCATCAATCTTAGGCCTTGTCCTTTAATATAGTAATTTACTCCCAAAACATATTCAGTAATGTCACCATTTGAAACTCCTAGATTTGGTTGGAAGGTATCATATCTTGCTAATAGTTCAACTTTAGGGTTTATTCGATAATAAGCTGTTGCATACATACCTCTAGCATGGTTATCTGACAATCCTAGATTCCCGTTGTATCCATCAGCATTAGCATATTCAAAATCAGCTCTAAATTTTTTATATTGATATCTGGCATAAGCACCTATAACATTATAAGTAAAATTATTGTGACCAGAGCTTATACCTCCTCCAATTTTTAAATCTCCATATCTTCCATCAGTTTTTCCTAATGGTTTAAGATTTATCCATCCTGTAAATTCAACTCCTGGGAAAAATTCTCTAAAGTATGAATCAGAGCTATATCCTCCTAAATCATATTCTATTAAATCATACTCTCCAACAACTCTTGCTCCGAACTTTCTAATATTACCAAAATTTCTACTAATTTGTGAATATGATATTAATGGAACTGCCCAATCCGATTTTGAACCTTCTTCTCCTGAATGTGTTCTTGAATTACCTAATACAAGCCTATTATGTTTTGTCATTTGATGAGATATAAAAGCATCACCTATCAAAAATTGCCAAAAGTTTAAATCATCTCTAGGTGTGTATCGTGTAGAAATATTAAAAGATGTTTTTCCATCTTTAAAATACCCTCTAAAATGGTTTTCAATATTGTTGTTGGCGTAATCAACACTTGAGCCGCCGCCTTGAAATATATTAGTTGTAATAGAACCTTTATAAAAAACACCTGTATGAAAACTATCTAAAGGACCTTTTTCAAAATATTTTGTTGTTGCATCTTCTAATAAATATACAGGTCTTTTTAGGTTTAAGCATTCTTCATCAGATGGTAATGTATTTACTATC
>CALVEW010000089.1 GCA_944326645.1 Candidatus Gastranaerophilales bacterium | reverse complement strand
CTATTGGCTCAGCCATGTTTATCCATCCAATGTTGGTGAAGCTCACCGCAATGGTGATATTCACATCCATGATTTGAATATTATATCTGTATATTGTGTAGGGTGGGATTTAAAAGATTTATTGATGGAAGGTTTTACAGGTGTTAAGGGAAAAGTTGAATCTGCGCCTGCAAAACATTTTCGCTCAGCTTTAGGTCAGGTTGTTAATTTTATGTATACAATGCAAGGAGAAGCTGCAGGAGCGCAAGCTTTTTCTAACTTCGATACATTGTTAGCACCATTTATTTATTATGATAATCTTGATTATTCTCAAGTTAAACAAGCTATTCAAGAATTTGTTTTTAATATGAATGTTCCAACTCGTGTTGGATTCCAAACTCCATTTACTAATATAACAATGGACTTAACAGTTCCTAGTTATTATGCTGATTTGGCTGTAATTATAGGCGGTGAACCACAAGATAAAACTTATAAAGAATTCCAAAATGAAATGAATATGCTAAACAAAGCATTCTTTGAAGTAATGATGGAAGGTGACAATTCAGGCCGTGTATTTACTTTCCCTATTCCAACATACAATATTACAAAAGATTTCGATTGGGATAATCAAGAATTAAACGGGCTATGGGAAATGACTGCTAAATATGGTATTCCATATTTTTCTAATTTCATCAATTCTGATATGAACCCGGAAGATGCTCGTTCAATGTGTTGCAGATTGAGAATTGATAATCGTGAGTTGGAATATAGAGGCGGAGGTTTATTTGGTTCAAATCCTCTAACAGGTTCAGTTGGAGTTGTAACAATAAATCTTCCTAAAATTGCAACTTCTGCTAAAAATAAAGCTGAATTTTTTGAAATTTTAGCTCAAAAAATGGATATTGCAAAAGAAAGTTTAGAAATCAAACGTAAGGTTTTAGAAGATTATACAGATAAAAACTTATATCCATATACAAAATTTTATTTAAGAGATATCAAAGCAAGATATGGTGTTTATTGGAAAAACCATTTTTCTACAATTGGTTTAATCGGTATGAATGAGGCTTGTTTGAATTTCTTAAACGAAGATATCGGAACTCAAAGAGGTAAAAACTTTGCTCTTGAAGTAATGGATTTTATGAGAGAGAGAATAATCGGTTATCAAAAAGAAACAGGCAACAATTATAACCTTGAAGCAACTCCCGGAGAGGGAACTTCATATCGTTTGGCTCAATTGGATAATACTAAAAAATATGATTATTATACTAATTCAACTCAATTACCTGTAAATTACACAGATGATATTTTTGAAACTCTTGATCACCAAGATGACCTTCAAACAAAATACACAGGTGGAACAGTTGTACATATTTTTGCAGGAGAAAGAATAACTTCAATTGAAGCTACAAAAAATCTTGTTAAAAAAGTTTGTTCTAATTATAAGCTTCCATATTTCACATTCTCTCCAACATTCAGCACCTGCCCAAATCATGGATATATTTCAGGTGAACATTTTAAATGCCCAACCTGTGGGGCTGATTGCGAAGTTTATTCAAGAATTGTTGGCTACATCCGCCCTGTTAGCCAATGGAATCGTGGAAAAAGACAAGAATTCAATGAAAGAAAGACATATAATTTATGTGTATAAAAATAGGTGGAGTCCAGAAGTTTTCGCTTCTGGACTATCCTGATAAAATTTCTGCAATAATTTTTACCTCAGGTTGCAATTTCCGTTGTGGATATTGTCATAATCCTGAGTTATTTTCTTCTAATTCTGAATGGGATGAAGAAAAAGTTTTGCAATTTTTAAACACAAGACAAGGAAAATTGGACGGTGTTGTAATAACAGGAGGAGAACCTACTATTCAGAAGGGGTTGCCTGAGTTTATAAAAAAAATTAAATCATTAAATTTTTCAGTAAAGCTTGATACAAACGGAACAAATCCTCATATGCTAAAAGATTTGGTTCAATCAAATTTGATTGATTATGTCGCTATGGATATAAAAGCTCCATTATCAAAATATAAAATGATTACAGGGATTGAACCTATTGGAGTAGATGAAAGTATAGAATTTTTATTAAAAGAAAAAATCCCTTATGAATTTAGAACAACAGCATTATCTTCACAATTATTAATAAAAGATTTTGAAGAAATAGGTAAGCTAATATCAGGTGCTGATAAGTATTTCATCCAAAAATTTGTTCCATCAAAAATATTGGATAATAATTTATTATCCGATAAGGGGTATACAGAATCAGAAATAAAATGTATAATGAACATATTAAAACTGTATATAAAAAGTGTAGGTATACGTTAATATATACTTTTGTAACAATTTTGACTATCACTATTGTAGAAAAAGCAATTTTTATATAATATTATACTTATAAAGTATATACAGGGTAGATATCGTCAACTAGATATAAAGGAGAATTAGTTTATGGCAAGAGTATTGATTTCAATGCCTGAAAAGTTTCTAGATGAAATAGACAATGTGGCAGATAATGAAAATCGTTCACGTTCTGAGTTAATCAGAGAAGCATTAAGAACCTATATTCACAGAAACAGAGTAAGAACATCTAGTTATGCAACCCAAAATGCACAGTTATTAGAAGCATTATTAGATTAGTGTCAACTTAAAAAAGATTCATTAAAAGGCGAAACGATTGTTTCGCCTTTTGTGTTGTGTTAGTATTTTTGTATGGAATTTAGACATTATACAGTAATGAAAAATGAAGCAGTTGATGCTTTAGAATGTGAACAAGGTAAGATATATGTAGACTGTACCTTAGGTGGTGGCGGTCATAGCGAGTTAATTCTTCAAAGAATATCGCCAAGTGGCAAACTATTTGCATTTGATATAGATGATGATGCAATAAATTATGCTTCTGAAAGATTAAAAGATTATAATAATTTAACAATAATAAAAGATTCATATACAAATATAAAATCTCAAATGGCAGCGCATGGTATTGATAAGATTACAGGTGGGGTTTTATTAGATTTGGGAGCATCTTATCATCAATTAACAAAGGCAGAACGCGGTTTTTCTTTTATGCATGATGCTCCTTTGGATATGAGATTTAACATGGATAGTGATTTTTCTGCATATGATGTTGTTAATGGATATTCTGAAGAAGAGCTTGTGAAGATATTTTCAGAGTATGGAGAAGAAAGATTTTCAAAACGAATAGCAAAAGCAATTGTAACAATTCGCGAAAAAAATCCAATCAAGTCTACGCTTGAATTAGCCGAATTAATCAAAAAAAGTACACCAAGAATAAAAAGTTCTATTCACCCAGCTACGAGAGTATTTCAGGCGATAAGAATAGAGGTTAACGGAGAGCTTAGAAATGTAAATAAAATCTTAACAGATGTCTTGGATTTGTTAGGGTATGGTGCTATAATATCTGTAATCAGTTTTCATTCCTTGGAGGATAGAATAGTAAAGAGACTATTCAAGTATGAAGCACAAAAGTGCAGATGTAATAATATGATTTGTACTTGTGAGCCACCAAGAATAGAGCTTGTCAATAGAAAACCTATTGTAGCGTCGGATGAGGAGATAAGAGAAAATCCACCGTCAAGGAGTGCAAAGCTAAGAGTTGCAAGATATATCAAAGAGTAGGGTAGGACTTTGGTAAGAAACTATACAAACAAATCAATGGTTAGTGGGTATGATGTTAATTATTCTAATGTATTAACAAATCCAATTCAGCAATCAACCAATGGAAGTATTCAATCTAATAGAGAATTAGGTTATATTAATATTAATGGAAATAAGTCTGATGTTATTGACGGATATTTCCCAAAGGAAAATTTAGTTAGGGCAATGGCAATAAAAAAAGTAAATAAAACATTATGTGGACTTTTACTTTGTCTTATATTCGTATCGATTATAAGTTATTATTTTGTTGTGTCTAGTGAAATAAAATTGAATGAATATAGTCGTCAAACAATAATGTTGAATGATGAAAATGCAGATTTACAGAACCAGTTGGATAGATTAAAATCATTCAGTAATGTTGATATGACAATGCAGAAAACAAACTTGCTTCAAAAACCAGATAAGGTAATAGAAGCTCCGGAAGTTGATGCAAATCAGGCAAAACCAGTTCAGTTTGAGACAGAACGCCCATTCTCTTGGTCTATTGGATATTAATAAAATTGAATTAACAAAATAGCTAATAAAAAGCTACTTTAAATTATAAAGTAGCTTTTTAAATTTATAACATGTTAAGAAATTTAAACTTATATTAAAAATAAGAAGTAATTAATGATTTTTTCTTTACTATTTTGCCTGTTTAAAATAGTATGATATTATATAGTAAAGTATATAATGTATAGTTAATAAAAGAGGTTAAATCGTGGAAAATTTAGGACCAGATATTTTCGGAAGAAAAGAAGTAATAGAACCAAAAGATAATGGTATGCCACCTTTAGCTCCAGGTGTAGGACCAGCTAAAATTAAAGTTATCGGTGTAGGTGGTGGCGGTGGAAATGCCGTAAACCGAATGATTAAATCAGGATTAACAGGTGTTGAATTCTGGTTAATGAATACAGATTTACAAGTATTGCAATATTCAACTTGTGATAATAAATTGCAATTAGGTCCAAAATTAACAAATGGTTTAGGTGCCGGTGGTGAACCTCAAATCGGGGAAAAAGCTGCTGAAGAAGCACAACAAGAAATTACAAAAGCAATTGAAGGCGCAGATATGGTATTCGTTACTGCAGGTATGGGTGGCGGAACTGGTACAGGTGCTGCTCCTATCGTTGCCAAAATTGCTAAAGATTTAGGGATTTTAACAATCGGTGTTGTTACTAAACCTTTCTCTTTTGAAGGAAAACGCAGAGCTAACCAAGCTGAACAAGGACTTGAAAAATTAAGAGAATCTGTTGATGCTCTAATCGTTATTCCTAACGATAAATTATTAGATGTTGTAGATAGAAGAGTATCTCTTCAAGAATCATTCATCGTTGTTGATGAAGTTCTTCTAAGAGGTGTTCAAGGTATCTCTGATATCATCACAATTCCAGGATTAATCAACGTTGACTTTGCTGATGTTAAGAGCGTAATGCAAGCTTCAGGATCTGCTCTAATGGGTATTGGTCGTGGAACCGGTGAAGGTAGAGCAATTGAAGCGGCTAAAATTGCAGTAAATTCTCAACTTCTTGAAACATCTATTAACGGAGCATCAGGTGTAATTGTTAATATTACAGGTGGACCTGATATGACTTTACACGAAGTTACTGATGCGACAAATATTATCAATGATGCAGTTTTAGACGATGCTAGAGTTATCATTGGTGCTGTTATTGATGATAATATTCAAGGTGAAATCCAAATTACAGTTATTGCAACAGGATTTGAATTAAAGTCACAAAAACCTGTATTTGAAAGAGCTACTGAAGATAGAATTAATCCTGCAGATTTCTTTGCTGGTTTTAACAGAGATAATAATACATCTTCTAGAGCAAATGATATGTTACCTAGCTTTACTAATATAGAAATTCCTGATTTCTTGAAAAAGTAAAATATGGAATAAATTTATGATTAAAAAAAAGCCCTGAATTTTTTCAGGGCTTTAATCATTACATACCTATTACACTTAACCATTTAAATCTTGTATAAATCTTTGCCCTTTTGCTTTATATCTAGCTTTAGCATTGATTTGAGCACATATATTACCTAACTTGTTTGATAATGCAAGCATATTTCTTTGAACATATGCAATATCATTCATTGTTTCCATCATTTTTTCAGGATCAACCATTTTTTCCATAAGGCCTTCATGGTTTTCCACTTGTTTACCTGCATATTTTTTTACAAGAAGTTTATCAATATAATCTTGTGCACCTATTGCCATAAAATTATTCCCTAAATATAACCGTATTCCCATGAATATAAAGTATATTTTCACGGGATTATTGCTTTTTTTAAGGAAAAATATTACAAGTTTGTTACAAAATTATTCGATAGTAATATTATATTTTTCAAAATCTATGTTTTCTTTTACTTCTTTATTTTGTTGATTTAGCTTTGTTCTTAATGTTAGCCAATTATTAATAATAGAGTTTGTTGTATATTTTTTTTCTATTGTGGTTGATGTCATTTTCTACTCCTTCACATTTTCGATAAATCACATAAATAATAAAAATTGCTAAATTGTTAAAAGTTATTTACAGTTATTTCCTAAAAAAAGAATTTTGACCTTCCTCAATTAACTATACACATTAGGATATACTTATTTCCAATCGGGCTATTATTTGTATTTAGTATTGTTGATTTTTTTTGTTAATGCTAACATTGTTGATATTGTAGGGAGGATATTATGAACATTCTTTTTGTTATAGATAAAATTGAACTTAAGTACTTTGAGTTTAATAATCTTGTGACTAACTTTTGGTTAATAAAAGAATTTTTAGATAGAGGTAATGAAGTTTGTATAACAACAATTAATAACCTTTATTTAGAAAAATCTGAAGCTTATGCTAAGATTCATCAATCTTATGTCTTAAATAATAATATTTTTTATAAAGAAGAAGCATTAAATTTTAAAGTAGATGATTTTGATTTAGTAATGTTTCGTCCTGACCCTCCTGTTGATAATGATTATTTAGCCGCAACTTATATTCTTGATTTTGTTAAACATGCAAGAATTATAAATAATCCAAAATCAATCAGAAACTTTAATGAAAAAATTCATACAGCATTATTTTCTGATTTAATGCCAAAATATTTGGTATCAGCAAGTCGCTCAAGAATTGAAGACTTCCTAAACGAATGTGGTGAAATCGTATTGAAACCATTAAACCAATGCTTTGGGAAAGGTGTGATGTACTTACATGTTGGCGACCCTAATACTCGCTCAATAATTAATACTTTGACAAATAATGAAAGCTCATTAATAATGGTTCAAAGATATTTACCGGATGTAAAATTCGGAGATAAAAGAGTATTGACCTTAGGTGATGAAGTTTTATCCGAATGTGTATTAAAACTTCCAACAGGAGATGATTTTAAATTTAATACTCATAATGATAGTTACATAAGACGAGGGAAATTAACTTTTTCGGAAGAAGAAAACTTCAAAAGAGTTGCTAAAGAACTTAATAAAATGGGTATTCCTATGGCTGGTTTAGATG
>CALVEW010000088.1 GCA_944326645.1 Candidatus Gastranaerophilales bacterium | reverse complement strand
ATTTATCACCAAATTTAATTTATATATTTGCATTTATTTTAGGAACAGGGGCTGCATTTTTCTATCCCGCCAAAATTCTCAACACCTTGCGAATCAAAAAGAGAAGAAAACGCATAAACATATTCAGTACATAATGCTAGTTTTCTGATAATTTTTGCAGTTTTTTCTTTTGAAAGTTTAATATCATCTTCAATTGTATATTCACCCTTATCCCAACTTTTTTGGAACACCCAAGAATTATACAAAGGTCCTGTATCAGATTTTGTCCACTCTGAAGATGAAACATCAAGCCAAATTTGATATTTTGTTTGAATTTTATTATCAATAATTTTTTGAGGAGTCGATATAATAATATCGTTTTCGCCAACAGTTAAAACTGAATAAGGATTTTCGGATACAATAGAATTTTCTAACTGTATAATTATGTCATCGACTCTATTTTCTAACTCTTTTTGAGAAAATACTTTTTCAAAATCTTGGATTTGCTTTAAGAAAAAATTAAATTTTCTAACTTTTTCAGCCGAAATCCTATCGATAAGAGTTTGGTATATGTAGAATATTTTTTCTGATAAAGGTATTTCAGCCGTTTTAAGATACTGAATAACTTCTAACAATCTTGAATATTTTTCGTTCTGAATCCCTGTTGGTAAAACACCTTTAGCCTTATAACCTTTAAGGATATCTTTAGAATTTTTTATAGGAATATCAAGAAAATCAGACAAAATACTTCTTAATTCAAACTGATTAATAGGTAGATTTATACCTAATTTTAAAATATTGATTACACATTTTATTAAACTGTTATCAATAAGTTTTTCACTACCTGAAATAAACTGTAAATCGTATGTAGAGAGCTTTTGAGCAAGTGAGAATTTAAGAACATCATCTATAACAGGCGAAACAATCACGATATCAGTTGGTTTTACCCCTTTATTGATGAGTTCTTTTAGCTTATTTACTCCATTATCAATCATTTCAGGTCTTTTAGAATATGAAACATAAGATAGATTTTCTAAAATATTTTGCTTATCTTCTAAAATATTAGAATAAAGTATATTAGCATCTGAATTTGAATCCGACTCAAGAGTTTGCGGTAATTCTTTGTATAAGTTATATAAAATTGTTTCAAATTCAGGTTCTGCACCAAGATAACCTACTCTTGAATTACCCGGAGAATCAAACCCAATAAATTTATCTTTTATTTTTAATTGTTCTAAAAACGCAAACGCAGCAGGAGTAAGTTCATCTGCATCATCAATTATTATATATTCAATATTTTTAAAATAATCTGTATTTTGAAAAATATATTTAAACAACGGCATTTGTCTTAAATAATCAAAACTTCTAAAAGTAAGAGTTCTAGCCATAAGCATTTTAATAATTTTATGCGCATCTTCAGCAAAAGTTTCTTTGAGAATTTCAGATTTTTCAGCGATTTCAGATTCCGTAAGATTGTTTTGTAAGATAAGCGAATATCTTCTAAAAATTTGATGAAGGAGAGATTTTTTAGAATTATACCCTTTAACCTGAATATCTTTTAGAATATCTTTAAGTATTAATTGAGAAACTTCTAAGCCAACAAGGTTTGGGAGGATAGAATGTTTTTTAGTGGGAACAATTGATTCAAGAATAGGCCAATTATCGCAAATTGTATTATAAATAAGTCCGTGGAATGTATGGATATTAAGTTTTTCAATAACAGGAATATCAATTTTTTCTAAGACATTATTAATAAATCTATTTTTATCATTAGGAGTTTGAAGAATAACAAGGATATTATTGGTTTTTACACCACTTTGAACAAGTTGAATAAAATTTTCAACGAGTAAGTTAAACTTATTTGATTTAATATCTCCTTTGATTAGCATATAGACCTTTGTAATACTTTGTCATAAAAGAGTATAGATTACTTGCAAAAAGTAAAAATATTTACTAGTATAATTATACACTATGAAGGTTCAAAATATAAAAATTTAACATTTTAATTTTGAGCAGACAAAGGGTTATTGTGGAACTTTTTAAAAAAAGATTTAAGGAGAAGGAAATTATGTTGTTAAAAAAATCAACATCAAAAAAATCATCAACACAAGCTTTAGACATGCAACAAGAAATCATTAATGCAGCAGGTCAAATTTACAATTACTTAGCAGAAAAAGGTGAAGTTTCAATGTCTAAAATGAAAAAAGATTTAGATTTAAGCGGTAACTTTGCAGAAATGGGCTTAGGTTGGTTATCAAGAGAAGATAAAATCCAATACAATCAAAAAGCAAGAAGTATTTCTATTAGTTTACGATAATTAATATTAACGGAATATTGATAAAAGCCTTGGAATAAATATATTTCAAGGCTTTTATTATAAAAATCAGATTTAATTATTTATGATAAAATAACAAACATGCAAATCACATCAAAAATTTATAAAATACCAAATTCCAAAGATTTTTCAGTTGAGTATATAGAAACCCAACTGAAAAAAATATATATGATAATCCCTTTAAGATGGGCTATTGTTGAAATTAAAAATGATTTTATTTTTATTAATACATCATATGCAGAATCTACACTTTAAACATAGCTGTTAATATTGTTTTAGGTTTTTTTAAATGAGCAAAGAAAGATTTTACGACAGTTTTTGTAATACTTTCTTTAGTACCCCAATATTCATTTCTTCTAATTACACCTTCAGCGATATTTTTGTACTTATATGTTAATATTTTAATTGGATTTTTAGTATTTGGTTTTAGGATACCACCCTTTGTTTTTTCAGGATGAAGCATTTTATTAAAAATTTCATCTTCAAGTTTTTTATTTTCAGGAACTTTAACATTTGTACCAAGATGTTTATTTGCAAGATTTGTAAATGCATACATAAACTCTTCAAATTTAGATCCTTTAGCTTCTTCCGGAACTTTTAATCCGTGTTTATTTACATGTACTGCCCAATCTGCTAAATGGTGAAAATTAATGCCTCCTCCTATGTAATGTTGCATTGCATGGAATGAGATAAATACAGTATTAAATTCTTTTGATGGAACCAATATTTTTGTTCCATGAGGTAAGGTTTCTTCTACCGGCTTAATAACTTTATACAAATAATTATTCATTTTTTTTGATATTGGAGAACATTCAACATCTAAAAAATTTCTATGATTCTCTATTGGAACATTTTTATATGTTATATGACTATGTTTTTTACTATGTTTAGTATCAGTTTCAATACCTAATTTTTCAGTAATTTTATCAACTATTAGTGACATATTATTTTTAGGATCAGAAGGATTTGTCCCGTGTTTATAATTAAATATATCAATATCACCACCAAACCTGGAAGTTGGATTTGGATAATTCATAGAGAATCCGATACCCTTCATTTGAACAGTATCTATTCCATTTTTTGCAGTTATTTCTGTAAGATCTTTTAATATTCGTTCTTGATAACCATGATAATTTTTAGCAAAATCTTTATTGATTTTCATATTTTCTAAAACATCATTCGGCACTTTTATTTTTGGGTTATTTTTTATTCCATCAAATACTGTTGGCATCACAGCATTTTGATGTGATAAATTATACATATTCACCCAATCATTATAAGTTCTTCCAACAAAAAACTTTTCATTAACAGGTTTACCTGTTAAACCACTTTTTAACAAATTCAATAACATTTTAGAAGGAATCTCTTTGGGATCATAAGCAGTCCCTATTTTTCTTACAACATCAATACTTGGAGTTTTTATATTATATGGTTTATTTGGGTTTAATTTAGGATTAGATATTAATGGAGAATAAGTTATTGTAGGTTTATTAAGGGATAAATGATTCATTTGCAAAACTCCTATATTTTCTTTTACTAACATGAAAAACTATAAAAAATTTTTTTGCTACTCTTGTTAAGAATAATAAAAATAAAAATTTTTTTTATGAAATAAAAAAATATTATGATAAAATATAATTGTTATAATAACACTTATTTATGTTACTCAATTAAAGAGGATTAGGGAATGACAAGTATGGTTTTAGAAAAAACTTCTGATGCATTAAGTAAATCAGATATTAAAGATATCAATCTTGCAGAACAAGGCAAAAATAATATCGAATGGGCATTAAAAGACATGCCTGTATTAAGAAAAATTCAAGAAAGATTTATAAAAGAACAACCATTCAAAGGTTTAAAATTATCAGCTTGTGTACACATTACAAAAGAGACAGCTGCATTATGTACAGTTATGAAAGCAGGTGGTGCTGATGCTATTTTAGTTGCATCAAATCCATTATCAACACAAGATGATGTTGCAGCAGCTTTAGTTAAGTATTGGGATATTCCTGTTCAAGGTTATGCAGGAGAATCAGTTGAAACATATAAAAAACATGTTAACGCAGCATTAGATCACAATCCAGATATTGTAATCGATGATGGTTGTGATTTGGTTGCAACAATTCATGCAGAAAGACCAGAAATTGCTAAAAAATTAATTGGTTCAACAGAAGAAACAACAACAGGAATTATAAGATTAGAAGCATTAGAAAAAGAAGGTAAATTGTTATTCCCTGCTGTTGGAGTTAATACAAGTTTAACAAAACATTTATATGACAACAGATACGGAACAGGTCAAAGTTCAATGGATGGTATTTTCCGTGCTGCAAATATCCTTTTAGCAGGTAAAACCGTTGTTATCTCAGGCTACGGTTGGTGCGGAAGAGGTTGTGCAATGAGAGCTAAAGCATTAGGTGCTAATGTTATCGTTTGCGAAGTTGACCCATTAAAAGCATTAGAAGCAGCTATGGAAGGCTATAGAGTAATGCCTATCGCAGAAGCTGCTAAAGAAGGTGATGTATTCTTAACTATTACAGGTGATATCCATGTTGTTGATGTTCATCATATTTTAGAAATGAAAGATGGTGCTATTCTAGCTAATGCTGGTCACTTTGATCATGAAGTTAATGTTCCTGATTTGAAGAAAATAGCAGTTGAAATTAATAGAATTAGACCATTTATGGATGAATATAAATTACCAAATGGAAAATCTGTTTATGTTTTAGCTGAAGGTAGATTAGTAAACTTAGTTGCAGCAGAAGGCCATCCGGCATCTGTTATGGATATGAGTTTTGCAAACCAAGCTTTAGGAATTGAATTTGTTGTTAAAAATCATGGTAAATTAGAAAATAAATTGTATACTCTTCCTCATGAAGTTGATGAAAAAATTGCTTCTTTAAAATTAGAATCAATGGGTATTCAAATTGATACTTTGACAGAAGAACAACAAAATTATTTAAACAGTTGGAAATAATTTTATAAACAACAAACATAAAAATGCCATCATTAAATGATGGCATTTTTATTATTTTACTTTTGTAAATAAATCAATAAATGTTTTTGGATTTTTTATATGCTGTATTAAAGATTTGAAACATGATTTAGCTACAGAATTCTTAATTTCATAAAATTCATTTTTTCTTGAATTTGTTACTTTTATTTTCTTAAATTTAAATATTAACATAGATATAGGATCTTTTATTTTTGGAGGTTTAATATCTATACCCATTTTATTTTCTGAATGAACCATTCTTTTAAAAATTTCATCTTCAAGTTTTTTATTTTCAGGCACTTCAACATTTGTTCCTAAATGTTTATTTGCAAGATTTGTAAAAGCATACATAAATTGTTCAAATTTAGTTCCTTTAGCTTCTTCCGGAACTTTTAAACCATGTTTCTTTATATGAACAGCCCAGTCAGCCAAGTGGTGAAAATTAATTCCTGCACCTACAAAATGTTGCATTGCATGGAAAGATAAAAATACAGTATTAAATTCTTTTGATGGAACTAAAATTTTAGTTCCATGAGGAAGAGTTTCTTCTACCGGTTTTAATACTTTGAATAAATATTTATTCATTTTATCAGCAATTGGTGCTATTTCTTTATTAAGAAAGTTACGGTGATTTTCTATTGGAACTTTTTTAAATTCAAAATTACTGTGTTTAACACAATGTTTATTATCAACATTTATTCCATTTTCTTTTACTAAATCATCAATAAAGAATGACATATTATTTTTAGGATTAGAAGGATCCGTTCCATGTTTAAAATTAAAAATATCAATGTCTCCTCCAAATCTTGATGTAGGATTAGGATAATTCATAGAGAATCCTATTCCTTTCATTTGAACAGTATCAACACCATTAGCTGATGTAATTTCAGTAAAATCTTTTAATACTCGTTCTTGATAACCATGATATTTTTTAGCAAAATCTTTATTTATTTCCATATTTGCTTTTACATCTTCCGGCACTTTTATTTCCGGATTATTATTTATTCCATCTAAAACAGTTGGAGTTATGGCATTTTCTATAGCCATATTATACATATTTACCCAATCATTATAACTTCTGCCAACAAAAACTTTTTTATCAGTTTTAGTACCATTTAAACCACTATTTAATAATGATAGCAACATTTTTGTTGGTACAACTTTTGGGTCTGATACCTCTCCTATTTTTTGAATAATATCAATACCTGGAGTTGATATTTTTATTGGACGATTAGGATTTAATACAGGATTTGCAGTAATTGGGTAATATGAAATACGAGTATTGTTTGGGGATAAAATGTTATTCATATAAGGTTTTCTCCTTAAAATAATATAAATTATATATTCATGAAAAACCGTAAAAAAAATTTTTGCTATTAAAAATAGACTGACTATTTTCAGTCAGTCTATAAGAAACAAAAATAAAATATTTTCTATTTTTTAGGTGTACATTGCGGACAGTCACAATTTTCTAACTGTTGTTTAGCTTTTTCGCATTCTGGACATGTACAATCTTTTTCTTCTTGTTTACAATTACATTTGTCACAATTACAATCAGGACAAGAACATGTTGGTTTTACACAATTAGGACAATCGCAATTTTCTAATTGTTGTTTAGCTTTTTCACAATCAGGACAAGCACAATCTTTTTCTTCACCATTTTTTGTGCATTGAGGACAATTACATTTTTCTAATTGTGATTTTGCAGCCTCACATGCAGGGCAAGTACAGTCTTTTTTTGTACATTTGCAATCGCATTTTTCACAATCACAATTTGGACAATTACATTTGTCTACAACTGTTTGTTGTGTTGTTTGAGGAGCAACAGGACAACCTTTTTTACAAGGTTTTGCTACTACAATTGAACACATTAAACATAATGTTAAAACTGATATTAAGAGTTTTTTCATAATCTACTCTCCTTT
>CALVEW010000087.1 GCA_944326645.1 Candidatus Gastranaerophilales bacterium | reverse complement strand
TGAAATAGAACTTATTCAAGAAAAAAAAGAGCTTACTGAACAAGAAAAAGAGATAAAGTCCAAACGTAAAGAAATCCAAGAAAAATTATTAAAATTTGCAACTAGAATTCCTGTATTTATGTATCTTACAGATAATAGAGAACAAACATTAAAAGATGTTATAACACAACTTGAGCCAGAATTATTCCAAAAAGTCACAGGATTAACAATGCCAGATTTTGAACTTTTAGTAAGTATTGGCATCTTTAACCAACAATTAATGAATTCTGCAGTATTTGCATTTAAACGTTATGAAGATGCAAGCCTTTCATATACAGGTTTATCTAAACATAAAGAATTAATTATAGGAGGTTGGGATACAAAAATTTCAAATAAAGATTTTGTGAATATGGGTTAGAAGTTTAATAAAAGGAAACAAGAATAAAATAATTATCAGCTATAAAAAGGAGAATAAATATGAATGATATTTATGCATGGGTAATATATCGACACCACAATAAAGAAATTTTTGCAATATTAGATAAAAATATTAGTAAAGATTTAATAAAAAAAATTGCAGAATTTATTTATTGTACAAATAATAATAAATTAACATTAAATGAAATGTTAAGTAATAACATTTTAACCAATGAAAGCAGATTTGAAGTTAATCCATATGATGAATGTTTTTCAGTAGGTTCAGAAAGTGATTTTGTACTTTTTGAATTAAAAACCATATCATTTAAACAAAATGAGTACGGGAGTTGGGTAGTAGATGAAGAAAAATTATTAAAAGATTTATAAAATAAAAAAGAAGGAAGTAAAATATGGCAAAAATAATATCAATAAGAGCAGAAATTACAGAAGTAATGCCACCACCTTATGCTTATAATACTGAAATACAAATTGAAGAAAACGGAAAAAGATTATTTATTCATATTAATATACATACGGACTCCTATTATACAGTTGCAGAAAAAAGCATATATGATTATATGGCAAATAAAACTGATGATTTTGAAGATGTTGAATTTATTGAAGAATATGAAAATATTGAAGAAACCAAAGATTCAAAATATGCAAAGTATTTTCAAATTGCAGATAAAATAATTGATAATTTGATTGATGATTAAATTACAAATATAAGGAGAATATTATGAAAAAGTTTATCAGTTTATTATTAGGTTTAGTTATATTATCAAATGTTGTTTCAGCCAAAACTGTTTATAGTTATGACAAATCAGGAAATAGAACAGGAGCTTACAAACGTTCTTCTAATGGTAACATCACTAGATATGATAATAGAGGGAATAGAACTAATGTTTATAAAAGGTCATCAAATGGAAATGTTGTTAAATATGATAATAAAGGTAACAAATTAGGAACATACAAAACTAATTCCTCTGGCAGAACAACATACTATGACAATAAAGGTAATAGAGTAAGAAGTTATAGATAACAAAATATATAACTAAATATCAAATAAGTCAGAATGAGATCCTGTTGCAGTTGCAAATAAAATAAGTTCGTCTGCATCTTTTTTGTATATTAAAAGCCAATCTGGTTCAATATGACATTCTCTAAAATCTTTCCATATCCCTTTTAATTGATGGTCTTTATTTTTATCAGGTAGGACCTCATCTTTTGATAATTTTGTTAAAATCTCTGTTAATTTTGCAATATTTTTACCACGTTTCTTAAGAAGCTTTACATCTCGTTTCATCCTTGTTGTAAAAACAATATCATACATAAATTAATCCTCTAACATTGCATTTATAGCTTCTTCTGCTGTTTTATATCGTGGACTTAAATTTTTTCTATTTATCACATCTAACATTGATTGTTTTAAGGATGTATTAGGAATTTTTACATCAAACGGGATTCCACCTGTTTCTACTGCCATTGTTAAAAAAATTCTAATTGCTGTACTTGTATCAAGTCCTAAACTTAAGAATAATTCATCAGCTGTTTTTTTTAAGACATCATCAACACGAATTTGAATAGTTTTTGACATAATTTACACCTCAATTGTATTAATATGTAATTACATTATAATACATTGTTAATACAATTTCAATACAAATAATAATACAGTAATGCAAAATAAAAGATTCATTCTTGAAAATTATTGTTTATTAAAACTTATTTCATAGCCAAAAATATCTGCGATTAATAACATTTCATTATAAGTAAGAGTTCCGCGTCTGAGTCTGTGAGATAAATTTTGTAATGAATAAGTACGCCCTGAAATCTCTTCCATTTTCATTGCAAGATCTTTCATCTTAATCCCTTCTTGGGCTAATAATGTTTTTACTTGTTCTCTTACTAACATTTGCATAATTTTAATTTAACATCATTGTAATTTATGAGTTTTTACATACTCTTTTATTAGAGTAGTTCCTAAATTCCCTGCTGTTCTATTTTGTTCTTCTGCTAATTTTTTAAACTCTTCAAATATTGACTTTTCTACAAGTAAAACAAATCTATGTTTTTCTTCTTTTGGCATATAATTTCCTTACAATTTTATTACAATTTATTTATATCTTAGGATATTTATATTGACAATTCAATTGTAATTAAATTACACTAATTTATAATAAAGTTACAATAAAATTATAAAGAGGTTATATGAAAAACTGCATTGAAATTAATTTGATAGAAGATAAAATGCTAGATGTGGGATGCAAAATTTCCATAATACGCAGTTTAGGCAAAGTTATCGAAAACATTGCAATAGATAACGACAACATTACACAAGGAGATATCAATAACTTGCTCATCATTTTAAATGAAAGAATACAAGAAATGTATAAAATATTCTGTAATATTGAAGAAATTCTACATATTTAATTTAACTTAAAAAATCCTAAGATACTAAATATCACAAGGAGTTAAACCTCTTTTTGTTAGCTCCATTATTGGTAAAATAAATTCAGAATCATCATCATTTTTAGAATCTAATGACTGATAGGCAATATTTTGTATTTCTACAGCTATGTCTTTTGCCAAGATATTTTTAATCCTTGTATCAAGAGCATTTCTAGGAACAAGAAAACGAAATTCTTCTATATCTTCTGATGATAAATCTTTCAGTAAATATTTTATCTCGTCCATTGCATCATTATTATAAAGAATCCCTTTGTATATAGCAGGTATTGAATATTGCAAACCATTTCCAACACAATCATGGTTTCTTATTTCTATAAATTTTCTAAGCCTAATATCTGGGAAGTATAAGTTAGAATGTAATTTATAATCGTCCATTTCTGCCTCATAACCTTGATATCCGTATTTTAAGAATTGCTTAAAGGTTATTTTCCCATCAATATTAATAATTCTGTTATTTCTCATAATAAATATCATTGGAGATTCTATTACATTGTTAATATAATCAGTAAAATCATTATCTTGTTTTAAATCAGTACCGAATCCGCAACGTTCATTATCAGTATTAAGCCATGCCAGCCCCCTAAAAGATTTATAACCTGTATTTACCCCTCCTCTTATTGATGAATTAGCAAATGCTGCAGTCATAAAAGGAGACATTAAACTTGCAACATGCATTTTATTCATTGCATCTTCTTCTGATTTATAATCAATCCCTACCTGAATACCTGCTGTTTCTCGCATCATTACATCTGATAAAATCCCCCGAAGATAATCCGCCATGTATTTATATCTTCTCTTTGGAATAAGTTGGATATTTTTGTATGTTGATAATGGAGAAACGCCGTAATTAATTAATTGTATCCCATATTTATCTAATAAAATATTTAGTACCGAATCTATAGATTCTATTTTATTTTTTAAATCCACAACTGTATTTTCCGGTTCAATACTATATTCAATTTGAGAACCAGGTTCAAGTGTTATCGTATCATGAAGCTTTTTTAAACCTATTATATTATTATCATCAAGAATATAGTCCCAATTATCAATCTCTGCAAACTCTTTTAATAACTCGCATACCCCAAATAAACCATAATATGATGCTGCTATGTGTGTATCTTTATCTATTGGTAAACGTTCATATTCCATGCCAATAGTCTCAGATTCTTTACAACCCATTTGGTATTCTTTTAAAATATCCTCGTAACATAATTTTTGTTTGCAATAGTTCATAAAATCCCCTTTTCTTCTGAAAGGATACAAACATATAAATATTTGTATCATTTAATCATAATATAAAATTACCAAATTAAAATATAAAAACATTTACCTGTTTGTATTATTATTAATAGTAAGATGGATTACGTAAAAAGAGCAAAATTTTTTAGAACTAAAAAACGACTAGGGCAAAATTTCCTTGTCAATCCTGATGTTATATCTGATATATTAGACTTTGCAGATATTTCACCTGACGACATTGTTTTAGAAATTGGTCCGGGAGTTGGATTTGTTACAGAACAATTAGTTAAATACGCAAAAAAAGTTATTGCAGTTGAACTTGATGAAGAAGCCATAAAAGAATTAGAAAAAATAGAATGTGATAACCTACAAATTATTCATCAAGACATTTTGAAAACAAATATTTGGGAACTTGTACCTGAAGGAGAAAAAGTAAAAGTTGTTGCAAATATTCCATACTATATTACAGCACCAATTATTGCTCATCTGTTAGGTGAAGTTGACGATTTGAATAATAAAAACAGAAATTCTATCAAAGATATTATTCTTATGGTTCAAGAAGAAGTGGCAAGAAGAGTTGTTGCAGATGAAACAAGTCCTTCTAAAGAATATGGACTTTTAACAATCTTATCTCAGTTCTGGGCAGATTGCGAAATCCTAAGACTTGTAGGTCGCCGTTCATTCTATCCGTCACCTAAAGTTAATTCAGCGTTAATCGGGTTAAAAATTAATAAAAAACCAAGATTAGAATTAAGTGATTATTCTCACTTTAGAAGAACAATAAAAGCAGGTTTCGCTCAAAGACGTAAGAATATCAAAAATTGTCTTGTTAATGGTGGTTTTGACAAAGATGTTGTAAATTCTGTTCTTGAAAATTTAAATATAGATACAAACACAAGAGCAGAAAATATCTCAATCGAAAAATTTGGTGAATTATCAGAAGGATTGAAAAATGCAAATAAAAATTAAAACACCTGCAAAAATTAATCTTACATTAGAAGTTCTAAATAAAAGATCTGATGGATTTCATAATATCCAAAGTATTATGCAGATGATTGATTTGTATGATTATTTAACTATTGATGTGGAAGAATCAGAAACTAATAAAATTATTCTTTCAGGAACTAGTGATGAAATTCCTTATGATGAGAAAAATTTAGTTTATAAAGCAGCCAAATTATATTTAGATAATACAGGTATAGAAAATAAACAAATCAAAATATTTATAGAAAAAAATATTCCAATCTCAGCAGGACTTGCAGGCGGAAGTACAAATGCTGCAGGTACTTTATACGGTTTAAATAAATTATTCAATAAATTGTCTAAAGAAGAATTACACAATCTATGTTCACAACTTGGTTCTGATTTGAATGTTTGCTTAGAAGGAGGTTGTCTTTTAGCAACAGGCCGTGGTGAAAAAATAGAAAAACTTCCATTTAGAGAAAATCAAGTTTCACTAATTAAACCTCTAAATCTTGGAATAAGCGCAAAAGAAGCTTATACAAAATTTTCTCAACTTGAGAAAAAGCCTGATTTAGATATGACATTTAAAATGATTGATTCCATAAAAATAGGAACAGATGTAAGACAATTCCTTCATAACGATTTAGAAGTAGCTGTTTTTGATGATTATGAAGAATTGCAAAAAATTAAATCAATAATCCCAAATTCTATTATGTCAGGTTCAGGTTCAACATATTTTGCAATTAATACGCAAATCCCACAATTAGAAGGATATTGGGTAAAAAATGACTTAAAATTTATCCAATCAGGGGTTGAAGAATATGAACTTTTATTAAAATAGCCACTAAGGGTATTAACAAAATATATATGTCGATGATAGAATAACTCTATGGAAAACTTAGAGGATATGTATTCTGAAGTTCCGCCTACGAAACTCAGAGATAAAGACGAAAACTTTAGACCGGCGAGAACATCAAAATTCTGGTTATGGGTAGCTGATAGATTTTTCTACAATATGCTAGAAAACAGATTCTATGCAATGAGATACAAAGGTATAGAAAATATAAAATCTGTCGGAGAAATTCCTACAATATTTTTTGCACCTCATTCAAATTGGTGGGATGGGATTGTAGGTTATAACATTTGTAACCGTTTACTCAAAAAAGAAATCCGCTTAATGGTAGAAGAATTAAACAGATTTCCTCTTTTACGCCGTGGTGGGGCTTTTAATGTTAACAAAAAATCAGCGCAAGCATCTATGGCTGCTTTAAAATATTCTGTTAATGTATTATCAAGTCTTAAAAATATATTGTATATTTTCCCTCAAGGGATTATCAAACCACCGAATTTTCGACCTATAGAATTCCAAACAGGTTTAACATATATTGCACAAAAAGCAGCTAAAAAATATGGAAAAGTTAATCTTGTTCCTGTTGCGGTGAATTATTTATTTATGCGAGATAACAGACCTGAAGTTTGGGTTGAGTTTGGAAAAGAAATACACCTTGATAATCCAAATATAGATAGAAAAGAATATACTGAATATCTTGCTCATACACTAGAGGAACTTTGCGATAAGCAAATGTTTGAGTTATCACATGCTCAATTCAAAGGGTATCAAACATTATTCCAACAAAAACTAGCATGGTATAGACGCATCGAACAAAGACTAAAACGCATTGATGCGACTGGACGTTCTTCTTAATTTAATCGGGAATAAATTCAAATAATTCTTGGGTATTACATTCTAAAGCATTGCATAATTTGTTAATTGTATCAAAACTAATACTTTTAGTTTTATTATAATAAAGATTTATAACTGCAGTTTGACTTAATCCAGTCATTCTTTGTAGTTCTGACATTTTAATTCTTTTTCTGCCTAATATTTCGGATAATTTGTTATTAATCATATTATGATAATAACATTTTTATTTTAGAGTTGGCATTTAATATTTTATAAGATAGTATTACTATTCTATAGAATAGTAATTTTGTAATATAATTTAAATTTTTAGAGAGGAAACATGAATATTTATAAATACATAGGTAGAAAAATTAAACTTTTAAGAGAAAAAACTAATATGACTCAGAAAGAATTGGCAATAAAAAGTAATTTAACATTATACAAAGTAAAAAAAATAGAAGATGGCAATCATAAAATTACTCTTTCAACATTATGTATTATATGTAATGTCTTTAAAATTCACCCTAAATCATTATTCCAAGATTATTCTAAACAATATTTGTAAACAAATGTAACAGAATGAAAAATTTGTGTTATAAAAAAAGCAAGTTTTTAAAAGTTATATACTTTATATAT
>CALVEW010000086.1 GCA_944326645.1 Candidatus Gastranaerophilales bacterium | reverse complement strand
TACGCAAAAGAAGGAAATGTAATAACAGAATACCCAAAAGAAGACTGTGAAAAAGTCGGTCTTTTAAAGATGGACTTCTTGGGTCTAAAAAACTTAACTATTATTATTCAAACATTAGAGATGATAAAAGAACGTCATGGCGTAGATGTAGATATAAACCATATACCATTAGATGATGAAGCTACATACAAAATGTTAATGACAGGAAGCACAGATGGTGTATTCCAGTTAGAATCTGCAGGTATGAAACAGCTAGTAAAAGATTTACGCCCATCTGTATTTGAAGATTTAGGTGCATTGGTTGCATTATTCCGTCCCGGTCCTTTAGGTTCAGGTATGGTAAAAGACTTCGTTGAAAGAAAACACGGAAGACAAGAAATAAAATACGCACATCCTTTACTCGAGCCTGTATTAAAAGATACATATGGAACGTTAGTATATCAAGAGCAAATTATGCAAATATTTCAAGTGTTGGCAGATTATTCTCTTGGCGGAGCAGATGGTGTAAGACGTATCATGGCGAAAAAGCACCCTGAAGATCTTGTAAAATTAGAAGGTCCATTCATTGAAAAAGCCGTCGGCAAAGGAATGAGTGAAAAAGACGCAAAAGAACTTTTTGACCAAATCGGTAGTTTTGCAAGTTATTGTTTTAATAGATCTCATTCTGCTTGTTACGCTTTCGTAGCTTATCAAACAGCATATTTAAAAGCACACTATCCTGTTGAATATATTTCAGCAATGTTAACAAATTCAAAAGATGATCAAACCAAAACACAACTATATATTGCGGAAGCACAAAAATTAGGCATAAAAGTACTTCCGCCGGATATAAATAAATCTAATTCAGAATTCACTCCGGACGGAGACAATATAAGATTCGGTCTCAATTCAATTAAAGGAATTGGGGAAGCTGTACTAAAAGAGATTGAAGAAGAAAGAGCCAAAAACGGTGAATTTAAATCTATTGCCGATTTTACACAAAGAATTAATCCAAGAGTCATAAACAGAAAAGCACTTGAAAATCTAACCAAAGCTGGAGCGATGACTTGTCTTGAACCTTGCAGGAAAAAAGTATTTAATAATATAGAAAATATACTTAATGCTGCAGCTAGAGAGAATGAAGCAAAAGAACTTGGTCAAGTAAGCTTATTTGCTGGACTCGGCGGAGGCATGGGCGGTAGCAGCTATCAAATGCAATCATTTGAACTATATGGTACTGATGAAGAATTTTCAGATAAAGAAATTCAAGAATTTGAAAAAGAATACTTGGGTTTCTACGTTACAAGCCACCCGTTAGAATCAATCAGAGATAAACTACCCTTTTTAACAACTCACAATATTTCTGACATGGAAAACATTCCAAACGACACTTTTGTTACTATTTGCGGATTATTAACATCTGTAAGACAAATTCCTACAAAAAAAGACCCGACTAAATTCTTAAAAGCAGGAGTTATTGAAGATTTAACAGGCGAAATTGCGTTCGTAGCCTTTCACAAAACACTTCAAGAATGTAATTCTCTTATTGAACAGGAAAAGAAAGTAATAATGTCCGGGAAATTACAAAAGAGAGAAGAAGGCAATCCGCAAATAATTGTAGAAAGTATAAAACCGGTTGAAAACAGTAATATAGTAACTATTAAATTCAAACAGGAAATTCCATTCGAAACAGTTATTGCAATTAAAGATACATTAGTAAAGTTTAAAGGAAGTGATCCATTAGTTTTCATTACTGATAATAATGGAATTGAAACAAAAGTACTGGCTTCATCCAATTTTTGGTTAAATGCCTCTAATGACTTAATACAGTCTTTAGAAAAGCAATTTAATCAATTCATAACACTGTCCGTTAAATCGCTTGAGTAGCTTCTGAGAATATTTTAAAATCAATATTTTTAACCAAGAAAGAATACTTTTGATAAGCTTCTTCAGGATTCATCCTTGCATCATTAATCTTTGCTTCAAGCTTTATAAATAGCTCAGCTAATTCAGGATCAAACTGAGTACCAGAACAACGCTTAATTTCTGATATAGCAACTTCATGCGATAAAGCTGTACGATATGGTCTTGTTGAAGTCATTGCATCATATGTATCAGCCAATGCAATAATCCTACCCGGAAGCGGAATTTGTGTTCCTTTTAAACCATCAGGATATCCCGTACCATCCCACTTCTCATGGTGAGCTTTAACCCATTCTGAAATCATTTGTAATTTTTTTATATTAATTACAATTTTTTCTCCACGAACAGGATGTGATTTCATAACTAAAAACTCTTCGTCAGTTAGTTTGCCATTTTTACATAAAATACTTTTGGGCATAGCTATTTTCCCAATGTCATGCAATAAACCGGCAATTTCAATATCTTCCATATAAGCATCATCTAAATTAAGTTCCTTTGCCAGTATCATTGAATACAAAGTAACTCTTAAAGAGTGTCCATTTGTATATGAATCCTTTGTATCCAATGCATTAGATATAGCACGGATTGTCTTATAAAATAATTCTCTTAACTCATTATAAAAGACTTTATTATTACTAGCCATAGAGTATTTTGATATTCCGTTATCAACCGCAATTTTAAGTTCTTCCGGCTCAAACGGTTTTAAAATATATTGAAACAAATCACAATCATTAATTGCAGAAACTAAAATATCTGTATCAACATGACCTGTTAAAAGAATTTTTATAATCTGAGGGTTTGTCTCTCTAACCTTCTTTAAAAATTCCGTACCTTCCATAATCGGCATTTTTTGGTCACTAACAATTAATGCAATCTTATCGCCATATTGTTTGACTACTTCTAATCCTTCAACACCATTATGAGCTGTCAATAAATTATACTTGCCTCTGAAAGTCCTTTTTAACAGTTGTAAATTATTTTCCTCATCATCAACTATTAAAATAGTTTTCTTTTCATCTTTGGCAAAGTTTAAAACGACCTCTAAACTCTCTTTTAATTCACAAGAACTCATTAACTACCACCAATATTACTCAATAACTCGACTATCGACTATCAAACGTTTAAACTTTAATACATTATAACATTATTTTACAAAAGTTAACAACAGGAAAAAAATAAAGAACTATTCTATAATTTTATATGAGTTTTATAGAGAGGATTTATGTTAAACGGTAAAAAAATTGTAGTAGTTATGCCTGCATATAATGCAGAAAAAACATTAGAAAAAACATATAAAGAAATATACCATGAAATAGTCGATGAAATTATATTAACTGATGATAAATCAAGTGACAAAACAAAAGATTTAGCAAAAGATTTAAATATAACTACAATTGTACATAAAGAAAACAGAGGATATGGCGGCAATCAGAAATCTTGTTATACTGCGGCGTTAAAATCAAATGCAGATATTGTTATAATGCTTCACCCTGATTACCAATATACTCCAAAGCTGATACCTGCAATTGCTTCAATGCTTGCATTTGAAGAATATGATGCGGTAATAGCATCAAGAATGTTGTCTAATGCACTTGAAGGTGGTATGCCTCTATACAAATATATTGCGAATAAGTTTCTTACTGCTTTTGAAAACTTTTTCTTAGGACAACACCTTTCAGAATATCACACAGGCTTTAGAGGCTTTAAAAGGAAAGTACTAGAAAATCTCCCGTTGGAAGAGTGTGACGATGATTTTATTTTTGATAATGAAATGTTAGCATTAGTTGCTTATTATGGTTATAAAATAGGAGAACTCAGCTGTCCTACAAAATATTTTCCTGAAGCTTCTTCTATAAATTTCTCTCGTTCTTGCAAATACGGATTTGGTGTATTAGGAGTAAGCATAAAGTATTTCCTTGCTTATACAGGACTATATAAGGCCAAAATATTTAAAAAAGAAGCTAAAAAATTGGATATTAACTCAGAATTACCATACTATCATAAAACACAATAAATTATATTTTGGTAGCTAAAGCCGGAGCAATTGAGATAAACTGTCTTACTAATTCTTTATCCCATTGAATACCTGCACCTTCTTCAAGAATTGAACAAGCTTTTTCCACACTCATACCTTTTCTGTATGGTCTATCACTTATCAATGCGTGATATGTATCTGCAATTGCAACAATTCTTGCTGCAAGAGGAATTTCTTCTTCTTTTAATCCACAAGGATAACCTTTGCCATTCCATTGCTCATGGTGATACTTAACAATCGGAATCAAATCATGAAGTAATGGATTGGGTTCCAAGATTTTTTGAACACCGATTGATGGATGTTGTTGAATTATTTTAAATTCTTCTGGTGTTAACTTATCCGGTTTTGTTAAAACATATTCCGGAATACCTATTTTACCGATATCATGAAGCAAAGCTCCGAGTTTTATGCGTTCAACTTCTTTATCAGGTAAATTAATTGCCTTTGCCAAAGCAACAGAATATCTTGATACAGAAGAAGAATGGTCTTTTGTATATTCATCTTTAGCATCTATTGCACTAGCTAAAGAAGTTACAACTTCTATTAAATGATTCTGAGATACTATATTCTCATTTTGGAATTGTTCAACTAAAGCTTCTTCAAAGTTTATACCTAATTGAGAATGTCTTTTTGCCATTACTGTTGCAAATGAATTTAAAGCTGTATCATCCCAGAAATCATAATCTTGAGTTGAAACAATTGTAGACCTTCCATTTGTATACCCTTTAGTTTTAGATACCAATACGGCTTGTTCTGCTAATATTAATAATTTTTCTTTATCCATTGAATCATCAGGATAAGTAGCAATACCAACAGAAACCTTATTAATAGGTCCTATATCATCAACTAAGCAGCAAGATAAAGAATAAGTCAAATATTCAGCAAGATATTTTGCCTCTTCTGAATCAATATTTCTCAATATAAGTGATATTTTATCACCGCCATAACGTGCTGCTATATCTTGTTTCTTTATATTTTCATTAATTTTATTTGCTACTAATTTTATTACTTCATCACCTTTAGAGTGTCCATATTCTCTGTTTATTTCACCCATGTTATTTATATCAAAAATAACTACGGAAACTTTTGTTTTATTCGATTCTGCATAAGACAATTCTTGTGATAATAATTCATGAAATCTTCTATGAGAATACAAATTAGTAAGACTATCCATATATGAACTTTGAGCAACTTTTTCATATAAAGATGAATTTTGAACGAGCAATCCTAAATTAGTTGCTGCCATTTGGTAAAGATTAATATGGTTCTGAACATTATAATCACTAGCCATTGCAACACATATATTTTTACCTTGAATTTTAATAGGGATAATAACACAAGGTACGTTAGCCAGAGATGGAAGCTTTAGGAAAGAAGAATTATGAAGAACCGCAATTTCTCCGCTATCAATAGCTTTCACAATCTCATTATCTTTATCACTCATAAACACTTTAAAAGAGTATACATTCGAATTTTTATCCAGCAATTTTATATTAACAGAATTAGCTGACTCATTTATCAACCCTAAAGCTGTATAACCGCAATTTAATCTGGATGTAAACATATTATGGAATGCAGTTAATGAAACTCTTATGTTGCTGTGATTTTTTATAATTTCATTTGTCTCTTTAATAAATCCGGCATAGTCAACAACACCGTATGCCTTCTCACTATGGTGTCCAATAATACCGTGCGAAGCATTTACAGGGTTCATCCCACTCCCCAGTATATTAATTTTTGCCACTAAACCGCTTTTGTCAATTGGATTAGTAATTATAGAGTTTGAGGGAGAGAGATTTTTCTTTTGATTATATGTATCTGTTATCTTATTATCTTTTTGCATTAACCAATCCTGAATACGTTTTATTATAAATCTATAAATCGAAAAAATTGCCGATATGTAATAAAGTGTTACAAAAATATCTTAACATAACATAATATTTTTGCAAAAAGAAAAATAAATACTATATCCTTTAGATATTGTTTACAATAATTTCGGCAGTTTTTTGAGCAGCACCTGATGTCGATAATTTCTGCTTAACATTTTTCAACATTTGTATCATTTTATTTTTATGTTCTTCATCATTTAGAATCTTATTTACTTCTTCAAAAATGATTTTCGGTTTTGCTTTAAACTGTAATATTTCAGGAACAATATCCTGATTCATAATAATATTTGGAAGACAAACTCTTTTTATACATCTGACAAGCATATAAATCAAGTATAGAAACATTGGTCCTTTATAACTAATAATCATTGGTGTATTATATAATGCTGCCTCAAGTGCAACAGTACCGGATGCGAGAATAAGAGCATCAGATGAAGACAACAATTCATAATTTTTATTTTTTAGAACCTTTATATTCAAATCTTTATATTTTTCCAAAACAGGATTTATGAGTTCATCTTTAATACTTGGAGCCTGTGCCAAGGCTAATTGAATATCAGGATTTTTTTCCTTTAATAACTTTGCCGATTCTAAAAATAATGTCAAAAGATTATTTATTTCAAATTTTCTTGAACCGGGGAAAATAGAAACCAATTTTCTGTTGATATCAAAACCATTTTGAGCAAAAAACTCATCTTTATCAACTTTATCAGGGATTTCCGCTAATAAAGGATGTCCTACAAACTCAGCATCTACACCAATTTCATCATACATTTCTTTCTCAAACGGGAAAATTGTCAATACTTTATTTATATTCTTTTTTACTGTATTTAATCGCCATTTTCTTGATGCCCATATTTGAGGCGGAATATAATAATATATTTTAAATCCATATTTAGACAGTACTTTTGAAAGATTAAGATTAAATCCGCCATAATCTACCATCAAAACCATATCAGGCTTATATTCATTTTTTAGGTATGTTGCAATTTTTTTACCTAAATTAATATGAGACAATATAATACTCATATTAAAGCCCATAGCTGACATTTTAGAGTGATCACAATATAATTTCACTCCGGCATTTGCAAGATTAGAACCGCCTACTGCCTCAATTTGCATATCAGGACTAATTTTCTTTATCTCTTTTACTACATCAGCAGCGTGTCTATCTCCTGAATATTCACCTGTAATTATAAATAATTTTTTCATACAGCCATTACTACAATGTTATTTTTATCAGCAAATTCAATAGTTTTTTCATAATCAACTAAAATTGTTTCATTTGCTTCTACAGCAATTAACTTTGCCTTATATCTTTTCATTGTTTTCAGAGTTCTCAATCCAAAAGCAGGAATATCAAAACGCTTATCTTGTTTTGGTTTAGAAACTTTGACTATTACAGAATCTTTCTTGCCCAATTTACAACCACGTTTTATACACTTATCAGTACCTTCGATAGCTTCAATAGCCATAATCATCCTGTCTTTTATCACAACAGATTGACCAATATCAAGTTCGCCCATTTCTTTTGCTATTTTATAACCATATTCAACATCAGATAACTGAGCTTCTGTTGGTTGAATTTTACCCAAAACGCCACGTGGAACCATTAAATTCTTAATAAATATAGTTTGATCTAAGACTGTAATACCAAGTTTTTGC
>CALVEW010000085.1 GCA_944326645.1 Candidatus Gastranaerophilales bacterium | reverse complement strand
TTGGTTAAATTCTCTGTAAAAGCAATTTCTCCTGTATGTTTTAACAAATCACTTGCTAATACAGAGTATTCTGTTAACATGCTTGAAGCAATTTCTCCTGTTCTTCCGTGAAGATATACCCCAAGTTTTGCAGCTTCAAAGTTTGACATCCCTTGAGCAGAAAGTCCTGATATAATACCTGTTAGCACATCTCCTGAACCTGCTTTTGCAAGTGCCGAATTACCTGTGTCATTGATATAAATTTCCATATCTTTTGAACAAACAACAGTACTATGTAGTTTTAAAACTGTTGTACAACTATATTTTTTAGAAAGCTTTTTAGCATAATCTACAGGCTTTTCAAGAATTTTTTCTACATCAACTTTCAACAATCTTGATGCTTCCATAGGATGTGGGGTTATAATTAGATTTTCAGGAAGCTTAGCAGGTTTCTTTTTTGCCATTAGATTAAGCCCATCAGCATCGATTATTACAGTTTTATCCGTAGTAGCTAATGCTGAGATAATTGATTTGAATAATATTGATGTCCCAGTCTCAACTGATAATCCACAACCAATTGATACTACATTGAATTTTTCTATTGCTTCTTTTACATTTGCAATCGGAATATAAACAATATCCGGTGATAAATTAGCCACAATATTCATGGATTTAGGCGAACCTGATAATGCAACATAACCGCAACCAACTTTTAACGCAGAAACAGATGACAAATAAGCTGCTCCTGAATAATTCTCAGAACCTGCAATATTTAAAACTTTTCCAAATGTTCCCTTATTAGAAAATTCAGGGCGCTCAGGCATTTTAAAGTCCATTTTGTCTTATAACCTCATAAGCTGTTATCGCAACAGAATTAGAAAGATTTAAGCTTCTTTGCCCTTCTTTCATTGGTATTGTAACAGCATTTTTATCTGTAACATATTTGTCAGGTAGTCCCCTTGTTTCAGGACCAAACACAATAAAATCGCCATCTTTATACTCAATATCAGTATATAATTTATTAGATTTTGTTGTTAAGTAGTAGAAATTGGCATCAGGAAACTGTTCAAAAAGTTCTTCCATAGTGTCAATTTTGTGTAAATCAACACTATCCCAATAATCTAACCCTGCACGTTTTGTGTATTTGCTACTTAATGAAAACCCTAATTTTCCAACAAGGTAAAGACTAGCCCCACAACAAGCGCAAAGTCTTGCAATATTTCCCGTATTTTGAGGGATTTCAGGTTCATATAAAACGATGTTTAATTTATTTTGTTTCATTGATAACGTATTTAGCCTCAATAAGTACCGGTAAACCTCTAACAACACAGAATACAATAGCTGCAACAGCTAGCCAGAATCCAATGTTAAAAATCAAATCTGCGTTTGGAATATTAGGTATTTTAGCTGCAATTATAACAATAAATGCTAAAACTTTAGCAACGGCATAAGAAATTCTCATAAATTTTGAGCCTGTAATAAATTTGCAAATAGGATTAACTTGCATACCAAACGGAGTTAAACCTTTTTCCATCGCAGCACTTCTAATTGTATCAGTTATAAAACCTCTAGTGATTGCAATAAGCGGGAATAAAATTGACAACCACCCCATAACAGCAAAGAAAATCCAATAAGAGTTTTCGACAATTCTGTCACTCATAATATCTAATAAAGCCCCAAATTTAGATTCTTCATGCAATAAACGAGCAAGAAACCCATCAAGCCCATCAAGCGCGAATGCTAATATAGTAAGAACCAATGCCCAAACATAAGCTGATACAGATGTAGGCATAGCCATCATTAAATAGAGAGCTATAAACATTAAAAATACTCTAAAAATAGTAACAAAATTTGCCATAAAATACCTCTTATATATTACTTTATTAACTGATTACTGAAATTGTTTAGTTCTAGAAAGAGCAAAATGTCTTTCATTTAATGCGTTAACTTTAGCGCCTAACATAACTCTTTCAGCTTCTTCTAAAATTTTAGTAACCATAAATCCATTATCACCGTCAGAACGAGCTTTTGTATGATTTTCGATACAACTTACGAAGTGCTGACATTCAAGTTTTAATGGTTCAATTTCTAAATAATCAAGCGGAATATCTTTTACAGGACTTCCCGGTTGATTATCATATAATTTTAGTTTATTTTCAGCAACAGTATCATCTAAAATAGCAGTAGCTTTAGTTCCTCTAACAAGAAGAGTTACGTGTTTTTGAGGAGTAATCCAGCTATCAGAAATATATCCGATTAAACCATCTTCAAACTCAATACCAATATGAGTTATATCCATAATAGTATTGTCTTCAGTTGAGCAACCTAAAGCAGATATTACTTTTAATGGAGCTTTTCCTGTAACGTAAGAAATCATAGAAACATCGTGAGGAGCTAAATCCCACATAACACTTCTATCATTTTTGAAGTAGTTTACGTTAAGTCTATCAGATTGAGCATAAACGATATCCCCTAATTCACCTGCTTCAATTAACATTTTTAATCTGTTAACAGCAGGATGATAAAGTAAAAGGTGGCCAACCATAAGAACAAGTCCTTTTTCGTTTGCCAATTCCATCAAATCTTTAGCTTCTTGTGCAACAGTAGAGATAGGTTTTTCAACATATACGTTTTTGCCTGCTTCTAATAATTTTTTAACAATACCATAGTGAGTATGACTAGGAGTCACAACTGTAACTCCTGTGATTTCAGGGTTATCAATAATCTCTTGCATATCAGAAATCACATTGATATCAGGATAAAGTTCTTTGATTTTTTCACGAACTTCAGCATCTAAATCACATACAGTATGTAAAACATTTAAATTATAGAAATTACGGACAATGTTTTTCCCCCACATTCCGTAACCAATAACAGCTACTTTTTGATTACTCATTCTCAACTTCCCTCTTATCTAGTTAAATCTAATTAATTTAATTATAGTATGTTCAAAAAAAGATTACAATAACCTTTACAATATTAACGGTGAACAAGTGATTAAGTGACTAAGTGACTAAGTAAATAAGTGAATAAGTGACAAAGTGATTAAGAAATCTGAAAATAAAATCCCAATTACATAAGATTACTTCGGAACAAAATGTTCCTCGTAATGAAACGAAACTCTGTGAGCGTTGAGAAAATTCAAGACAGGGTTAGGGTGAGGGTTGGTTAAATAAATTCAAAAAACGAATTTATTTGAAGGTTCGGACTTTTCTGCCGTATTTGTCATATTGGGTTGTGGTTCCGTTAGAGTTCTTTTTATAAGAACCTGTTTTACGTCCATATTGGTCATAGGAATTGTAACCTGAAGAAGTTTTCTTGTATGAGCCTGTTTTGCGACCTGATTGGTCATATACGTTGTAACCTGATGAGGTTTTCTTATATGAACCTGTTTTGCGACCTGATTGGTCGTAGGAGTTGTAGCCTGAGGAGGTTCTTTTATAAGAACTTGTTTTTTGACCGTATTGGTTATATTTGTTGTAACCTGATGAGGTTTGTTTGTAAGAGCCTGTTTTTCTGCCGTATTGGTCATATATAGTTGTGGCAAAAACGGAATTAGCAAAAACTAGTATAAGTAATAATATAAGAATTTTTTTCATAACGTACCCCTTTCAGAAATATAACGAAATTTTATAATAAATTGTTCAAAAATATTTTTAATTATTTTATCATTTTATACAATTTATAAGTTGGATAGTTCCTTCATTTTATTAAAACTTGAAGTATATCTACCACCATTATTCTCTCTTGAGTCTACTCTTGAGATAAACTCTCTAAATTTAGATTCTGAACAATCAATACCATTTTGTTCAGCAGCCTTACTACATTTTGAAGCTATTTTTTTAGTTATTTGGGAGTACTCTTCTTTTTGGCTTGAAGACATAACTTTGTGATAACTTTCATAGTTCGGATAATCTATTAATGGGCATATCAAATCATATTTTGAATTCATATTCGCATCAGGCGCATATGAATAAGCATCAATAATATGAATGTCTTTATTTTTGTAATCAATTAAATAATTATTTGGATTAAAACTATCAGCCTTATAACCTTTATCCTCTAGAACTTTTAATTTTTGAGCATAATTGTTAAATGTTGATTGCGGAAATTCTGATATGGTTCTTATATTTTCAAGAAAGTTATTTGCTTCTTCTTTAGTTATTTCTATACCATCTCTTCTTCTAGTTGACCAATCTGCAATAGAATGAGGTTTTCCATTTATTCGTTTTAAAATCAGTACACTATCACCAATATGACCTATTTCTTGCCCCATATTCAATCCTTTAAATTGGTCAGCTGATTCTTGAATATCTTTTGAAAAACTTGATTGATAGTCTTTATTTTTAGTTATTACTTTTATTGCCCAATTATCTAATTTGGGATGTGTAAATTTATAAACTGTTGAATTTGCTCCGGTTCCTAAAATATTCTTTTCTGTACAATTTTTAGCAATATCTTCGCTCTTGGATATTCCAAGCTCTTTTATAACTCGCATAAATTCTTGAAAATCATCTTTTTTTAACTGAGGTTTTTTACTACGTATTGATACAACTGCAGCACTTGCAACCCCCAAAGCGGTTAAACCTATCATCGTTTTTGAAGTTGTAGATAAATGTTTTATACTTGATGTTGATTGATTTTCATTATTTTTTTTATCACTTTTTAAATCTGCCTTAAAATTCAAAGAGTTTTTATAACCTGACAACACATTTAACATATCCAACACCTCACAATAAACACATATAACACCTTAATTTGAATATATTATATAAGAAAAAAGTTAAATTACAACAAACTTTGTTGGACGTAGGCTGGTTCGGTCTTGCCTGTCAAATTATTATACACCTCATAAGTTATATAACAATCTTTCAATCCTCTATGGTTGTTTTTAGTATCTATATCATAGTTTTCTGCAATAGTTGTTAGTTTATAATTCTTCAAGTTCAAGACGCGTCTTGCAATAAACATTGTATCCAAGCTAGGGTTATTCAATTCCTTATTCAAATGTCGGCTCAACTTGTTTCTTATAAACCCGATATCAAAATTCACATTATGCCCCAATATTGTATCGTCCTCTATAAACTCAACCAACTTAGGCAACACATCTTCAATCTTAGGTGCATCGCTCAACATTCCGTTTGTTATGCCTGTTAGATTACTGATAAAAGAATTAACCCCCTTATTAGGTTTTACAAGTGTAGAAAATTCTTCCACTACCTTATTATCTCTTACCTTCAGTCCTGAAAGTTCGATAATATCATCATTATTAGGGCTCAACCCTGTTGTCTCGATATCAATAACTGTGTAGTTATCAGGCATCATTTCTTGCATTAAATTAATTTCCCTTTTAAGTACCAAGTCTTAGCACCAACAATTTTTACATTAACGAATTCGCCAACCCTGTTTTCATCACAAGGAACATGAACCATTTTGTTGTTTCTTGTTCTTCCTGAAATAACATTCTCTCCGTGTTTATTAGCTCCGAATTTTTCCACAAGGATTTCCATTTCTCGACCAACATATTTGTTATTAGAGTTCAAGCAAGCCTCTCTTACGGTTTCATTCAATCTTGCAAGTCTTTCTTCTTTAACTTCTTTTGATAAGTATTTATCAACCCATTTTGCAGCAACTGTTCCTTCTCGTGGGGAATAAGCCGCTGTATTTGAATAATCCAATTCAAGTTTCAAAATCTCATCAAGTGTGTGTTGGAATTGTTCTTCTGTTTCCCCCGGGAAACCTGCGATAAAATCACTTGTGATTGTTACATCTTTAACTTTTTCTCTCACATGGTTACAAATCTTGGTATAAGTTGCAACATCGTATCTTCTGTTCATTTTCTTCAATACTTCGTCATCACCTGATTGCATTGGGATATGGAAGTATTCACAAACTTTGTCTAGTTCCACTACAGTATCAATCAATTCATCTGTTATATCTGTCGGATAAGAGGTTACAAAACGGATTCTGAACTTGCCATCAAGTGAGTTAATCGCTCTCAAAAGACCTGCAAGGTTTACTTCTTCGCCTTGTTCATTAACACCCTTATAGCTATCAACATTTTGACCTAGCAAAGTAATTTCTTTGAATCCTTCGGAAAGTGCTTTTTTAACTTCGCCCATAATTTGTTCAAATTTTCTTGAACGTTCTCTACCTCTTGTATAAGGAACGATACAATATGAGCAGAAATTATTACAGCCTTCCATAATAGGAACCCAAGCATTAACACCTTTTTTTCTGATAATATCCAAATTATCTTCAGGGAAAACAACTTCTTCTGTTGAGCAAACTCGTTCTCCTGCTTCGATTCGTTTAATAAGTTCAGGGAGTTCATAAAGTCTATGTGTTCCCAAAACCAAATCAACATAAGGAGCGCGTTTGAATAAATCTTCTTTCTTTTGTTGAGCAACACAGCCTGCAAAAACAATCTTCAAATCAGGTCTTGTTTTCTTCCATTTACCCCAAGTTCCGATTGCACTATATGCTTTGTCCTCTGACAACTGACGGATAGAACATGTATTGATTATCAACAAATCAGCTTCTTTAGGTTCTAATGTTTGTTCATAATCCAACCATTGAAGCATTCCTAACATTCTTTCTTCATCTGATTTATTCATCTGACAGCCTAGTGTTTCTATATAAACTTTTTTCATATTCTATCCTTCCCAATAGTATACAGATTTATGCCCGATGGGAATCGAACCCATGACCTCAGGTTTCGGAAACCTGCACTCTATCCAACTGAGCTACGGGCACATGTTCTGTTCCCTTTTTTCGTACCTCTATATTATACCCCAAACTTATCCTAAAATAACCATCTCACAATTTTTGCAATCAAATTTGAGTTCGTATTTCTTGCCTCTATCATCGACCAAGAACAGTTTTTTAGGTGCTTTACACATATTCAAAGCATACTTAATACAATGTTTTGTTCGCATTAATTCTATCTGATGCCCACAACCCATTTCATAAGCAGGCTCGGTTATCTTACAATTGCAATGTTTATAAAACTCTTTTGCTTCATTATTATAAACATTCGCTCTATAATCGTCCTCTTGTTTATAATAATCGACATATCTCAATGGGGTTTGTTCTTCGCGTTTATAATTATTCAATCTTGCTTGCATAAGTTTATCAAGCAAAGTTCTTCTCAACTCATTAACCGCAGATACCGGCATAAATGGAATTTCTGAATCAAGTTCAATGTTATTCACCGTAAAATCAGAATCCCCTGTCTTTTTCATCTGAGTTATAAAGTTTTGGTTCATCTTATCTTGGTTATTCGCTTTTTCTGTTGATTCAATTTCTACAAATGTTTTGTTATTATCCTCATCAATCGCCCAAATTTTGCCGTCATTAACCTCAATATCTATTTGAATCTGACGTTTAACTTTCGCATTATTGAGTTCTTTCTCGTATTGAGCATCTTTGTTTCTGAAAACTTTTTGATTAACCTTTATATTTGACGCTTCAAGAAGCGCTCTGTCAATTGTTATTGAACCGACATAGTTTAAA